>NZ_JBHYJX010000002.1:310695-318605 GCF_042740985.1 Streptomyces sp. NPDC058985
TTTTCCCTGCGCGGGGGGGGGGGGGGGGGGGGGGGGGGGGGGGCTGTATCATCAAAACGCTTTTGGGCCGCGGCCCCGGCGCGCGGCTTGGTTTTTGGGGGCGGGGCCCCCCGGCCGGCCGGCCCCCCCCCCCCTCGTCGTGCGCTCACCGGGACACGGTCACGCGTCCCCGCCGGCCACGCCCGGGTCGGCCGCGGCGACGTCCAGCAGCCGGTACCGGTCGATCGCCTGCTTCAGCACCGACCGGTCGACCTTCCCCTCCCGCGCCAGCTCGCTCAGCACGGCCACCACGATCGACTCCGCGTCGATGTGGAAGAACCGCCGTGCGGCCCCGCGCGTGTCGGCGAACCCCCATCCGTCCGCGCCCAGCGACTGGTACGTCCCCGGCACCCACCGGGCGATCTGGTCCGGCACCGACCGCATCCAGTCGGACACGGCCACGAACGGCCCCTGCGCACCCGCCAGCTTCCGGGTCACCCAGGGCACGTGCTGCTCCTCCTCGGGGTGCAGCAGATTGTGCTCCTCGCACGCCACCGCCTCGCGCCGCAGCTCGTTCCAGGAGGTCGCCGACCAGACGTCGGCGCGTACGTTCCACTCCTCGGCGAGGATCCGCTGGGCCTGGACGGCCCACGGCACCGCGACCCCGGAGGCCATGATCTGCGCCGGGATCGAGCCGTCCGTGCCCTCGCTGAAGCGGTACACGCCCTTGAGGATGCCCTCGACGTCCACGCCCTCCGGTTCGGCCGGGTGCTGGATCGGCTCGTTGTAGACCGTGAGGTAGTAGAAGACGTCCTCGCCGTGCGGGTGCTGCTCGTCCCCGCCGTACATCCGGCGCAGGCCGTCCTTGACGATGTGCGCGATCTCGAAGCCGAACGCCGGGTCGTACGCCACGCACGCCGGGTTGGTCGAGGCCAGCAGCTGCGAGTGGCCGTCCGCGTGCTGGAGGCCCTCACCGGTCAGCGTCGTACGTCCCGCGGTCGCGCCCAGCACGAAACCGCGTGACAACTGGTCGCCCATCTGCCAGAACTGGTCGCCGGTGCGCTGGAAACCGAACATCGAGTAGAAGACGTAGACCGGGATGAGCGGCTCGCCGTGCGTCGCGTACGCCGAACCCGCCGCGATCAGCGAGGCCGTGCAGCCGGCCTCCGAGATGCCGTCGTGCAGCATCTGCCCGGTCGGCGCCTCCTTGTAGGCGAGCAGCAGCTCCCGGTCCACGGACTCGTACTGCTGCCCGAGCGGGTTGTAGATCTTCGCACTCGGGAAGAACGAGTCCATACCGAAGGTGCGGTACTCGTCCGGCGCGATCAGCACGAAACGCTTGCCGATCTCCTTGTCCCGCATGAGGTCTTTCAGTAGTCGCACAAAGGCCATCGTCGTCGCGATGGACTGCTGGCCCGACCCCTTCTTCACGGTCGCGTACGTCTTGTCGTCCGGCAGGGCGAGCGGCTTCGACCGCACGACGCGCGTCGGGACGTACCCGCCCAGACCCAGCCGGCGGTCGTGCATGTACTGCATCTCCTCCGTGTCCCGGCCCGGGTGGTAGTACGGCGGCGGGCCGGACTCCAGCTCCTGGTCGGAGATCGGCAGGTGCAGCCGGTCGCGGAAGCGCTTCAGGTCGTCGACCGTCAGCTTCTTCATCTGGTGGGTGGCGTTGCGGCCCTCGAAGTTCGGTCCGAGCGTCCAGCCCTTGACCGTCTTGGCCAGGATGACCGTCGGCTGGCCCTTGTGCTCCAGCGCCGCCTTGTAGGCCGCGTAGATCTTCCGGTGGTCGTGCCCGCCGCGCCCCAGGTGCAGGATCTGGTCGTCGGTCATGTTCTCGACCATCGCGCGCAGCCGGTGGTCGTCGCCGAAGAAGTGGTCGCGGATGTACGCGCCGGACTCGGTGGCGTACGTCTGGAACTGCCCGTCCGGCGTGGTGTTCATCCGGTTGACCAGCACACCGTCGCGGTCCTGGGCGAGCAGCGGGTCCCAGGTGCGGTCCCACACCAGCTTGATCACGTTCCAGCCGGCGCCGCGGAAGACCGACTCCAGCTCCTGGATGATCTTGCCGTTGCCGCGCACCGGGCCGTCCAGGCGCTGGAGGTTGCAGTTGACCACGAAGGTCAGGTTGTCCAGGCCCTCGCGGGCGGCGATGGAGAGCTGGCCCAGCGACTCCGGCTCGTCCATCTCGCCGTCGCCGAGGTAGGCCCACACGTGCGAACGCGAGGTGTCCGCGATCCCGCGCGCGTGCATGTAGCGGTTCATCCGCGCCTGGTAGATCGCGCCGATCGGGCCGAGACCCATCGAGACCGTCGGGAACTCCCAGAAGTCCGGCATCGACCGCGGGTGCGGATACGACGACAGGGCGTGCGGCGCCGCCGACTTCTCCTGCCGGAACCCGTCCAGGTGCTGCTCGCTGAGCCGGTCGAGCAGGAACGCGCGGGCGTAGATGCCCGGCGAGGCGTGCCCCTGGAAGAAGACCTGGTCACCGCCGTCACCGTCCTCCTTGCCCCGGAAGAAGTGGTTGAAGCCCACGTCGTACAGGGAGGCCGAGGAGGCGAACGTCGCGATGTGGCCGCCGACGCCGATACCGGGCCGCTGCGCCCGCGAGACCATCACCGCGGCGTTCCACCGGGTGGCGTTGAGGATCTTGCGCTCGATCTCCTCGTTGCCGGGGAAGAACGGCTCGCTCTTGGTCGGGATGGTGTTGACGTAGTCCGTGCTGCGCATCTCGGGCACGGCCACGCGCTTCTCGCGGGCGCGCTCGATCAGCCGCAGCATCAGGAAGCGGGCCCGCTCCCGGCCGCGCTCGTCGACGGCGGCGTCGAGGGAGTCGAGCCACTCCTGGGTTTCCTCGGGGTCGAAGTCAGGAACCTGACTCGGAAGGCCGCCAATGATGATCGGATTGCGATCGGATGCGGAAGCCACGCTGTTCCTTCGCTCTCAGAGGGCTACTTGGCCGGGTGTCTGCGCCGATTACCCGCCGGTTCCCCATCGTGTACCTCACGGGGGCAATCGTCATCTGTACCGTGGGGTAACCGGTTCCTTCGCGGGGATCGGGGGCACGTTCATTCGAGTCTCGTACCCACGCATGGTTCCCAAATACGCAAACGGGGCAGATAGGTGTGGTGTACGTCACCTTTGGTCTGGACGGCATGGCTGGAGTTGCGGCGACACGGCCGGGATCGTCACCGTTTCGGCGGTCCCAGACGCCGGGTACTTGCGCGATCGGTCCCGCCCGTGTGGACTACGGCCAAGCTTCGCGCACGCGCGAGGCCCGAGACATCTACCGAAACATGATCAGGAGGCAACCCGTGAGCGCGACCGCGGACCACGCGGAGGAGCGGACGAACCCTGCCGCCAGGCTGGGGTTCCAGCCCGGGCAGGTGGTCCAGGAGATCGGCTACGACGACGACGTCGACCAGGAGCTCCGCGAGGCCATTGAGGGCGCCGTCGAGGGCGAGCTGGTGGACGAGGACTACGAGGACGTGGCCGATGCCGTCGTGCTCTGGTTCCGCGACGACGACGGCGACCTGACGGATGCGCTGGTGGATGCCACCACGTACATCGAAGAGGGCGGGTCGATCCTCCTTCTCACGCCGAAGACCGGCCGTGATGGATACGTCGAGGCCAGCGACATCTCGGAAGCCGCGACGACCGCCGGACTGACGGCGTCCAAGAGCGTCAGCGTAGGCAAGGACTGGAGCGGCAGCCGGCTGGCGACGCCCAAGGCCGCCAAGTCCAAGCGGTAGCCGCACGGCCTCCGCACGATCCCGGACTCCGGACGGGCCGGCCTCGGTCGGCCCGTCCGCGGGTTCGCGATGATCCCTGCGTAGGGTGTTTGCAGCGAACACCTCCGGAAGGGACGAACAGGACATGGCGATCCAGGTCGGCGACAAGGCCCCCGACTTCGAGCTCAAGGACAACCACGGCGCGACCGTCCGGCTGTCCGACTTCCGCGGCCAGAAGAACGTGGTGCTGCTCTTCTACCCGTTCGCCTTCACCGGCGTGTGCACCGGCGAGCTGTGCGAGGTGCGCGACAACCTGCCGCAGTTCTCCGACCGCGACACCCAGGTGCTCGCCGTCTCCAACGACTCCATCCACACCCTGCGCGTCTTCGGCGAGCAGGAGGGCCTGGAGTACCCGCTGCTGTCCGACTTCTGGCCGCACGGCAACGTCTCGCGCTCCTACGGCGTCTTCGACGAGGACAAGGGCTGCGCCGTCCGCGGCACCTTCATCATCGACCGGGAGGGCGTCGTGCGCTGGACCGTCGTCAACGGTCTGCCGGACGCCCGTGACCTGAACGAGTACGTGAAGGCGCTCGACACCCTGTGACCCGGCACCCGTGCCCCGACACCGCGATTTGTCGGCCGCAGGGCCTGCGGGGGGCGGGAACCCGTCACTAGGATCGAATCGTTGATCCGATATCCACGCACTACGGGGCACCCCGCCCCCGGACACCAATGGAGGACTCGTGGGAGTCAGCCTCAGCAAGGGCGGCAACGTATCGCTGACCAAGGAGGCCCCGGGCCTGACCGCGGTCATCGTCGGTCTGGGGTGGGACATCCGCACCACGACCGGCACCGACTTCGACCTCGACGCCAGCGCGATGCTGCTGAACAGCGGCGGCAAGGTCGCCAGTGACGCGCACTTCGTCTTCTTCAACAACCTCAAGAGCCCGGACGGGTCCGTCGAGCACACCGGCGACAACCTCACCGGCGAGGGCGAGGGCGACGACGAGCAGATCAAGATCGACCTGGCCGCCGTCCCGGCCGACGTCGAGAAGATCACCTTCCCGGTGTCCATCTACGACGCCGAGAACCGCCAGCAGTCCTTCGGCCAGGTGCGCAACGCGTTCATCCGCGTCGTCAACCAGGCCGGCGGCGCCGAGATCGCCCGCTACGACCTGTCGGAGGACGCCTCCACGGAGACCGCGATGGTCTTCGGCGAGCTGTACCGGCACGGCGCGGAGTGGAAGTTCCGCGCCATCGGCCAGGGCTACGCCTCGGGCCTGCGCGGCATCGCCCAGGACTTCGGCGTGAACGTCTGAGCGACCAGAACCCGGGGCACTCGCCTCGATCGTCCGGCGCCGCACGGTTTACGTGCGGCGCCGGACGCGCAGGAACTCCAGAAATCATCACCCGGGGAGGGACCATCACCATGGGCGTCACGCTTGCCAAGGGCGGCAACGTCTCCCTGTCCAAGGCCGCACCGAACCTCACTCAGGTTCTGGTCGGACTCGGCTGGGACGCGCGTTCCACCACCGGAGCACCCTTCGACCTCGACGCCAGCGCCCTCGTGTGCGCCGGCGGCCGGGTGCTCGGCGACGAGTGGTTCGTGTTCTACAACCAGCTCAAGAGCCCGGACGGCTCGGTCGAGCACACCGGCGACAATCTCACCGGCGAGGGCGAGGGGGACGACGAGTCGGTCCTGGTCGACCTCTCCGCGGTGCCGGCCCACTGCGACAAGATCGTCTTCCCGGTCTCGATCCACCAGGCCGACGAGCGCGGCCAGGCCTTCGGCCAGGTCACCAACGCCTTCATCCGGGTCGTCAACCAGGCCGACGGCCAGGAACTCGCCCGCTACGACCTCAGCGAGGACGCTTCCACGGAGACCGCGATGATCTTCGGTGAGCTCTATCGCTACCAGGGTGAATGGAAGTTCCGCGCGGTGGGGCAGGGGTACGCGTCGGGGCTCCGAGGCATCGCTCTAGACTTCGGAGTCAACGTTTCGTAAAGCCGCGTACGGCGCGGGGGAGCCCCGTACACATACGATTGGGTAGCCAGTGGTTCTGAAAACCTTCGGGTGGTCGTTCGCGGTCACCGCGCTCGGCCTGGTGGCCGCGGTCTTCTACGGGGGGTGGACCGCCTTCGGTGTCGTGGCGATCCTGTCCGTCCTGGAGATCTCGCTGTCCTTCGACAACGCGGTGGTCAACGCCGGGATCCTGAAGAAGATGAATGCCTTCTGGCAGAAGATCTTCCTCACCATCGGCATCCTGATCGCCGTCTTCGGCATGCGCCTGGTCTTCCCGGTCGTCATCGTCGCGGTGAGCGCGTCCCTCGGCCCGATCGAGGCCGTCGACCTCGCCCTGACCGACAAGGACCGCTACCAGGAACTGGTGACGGACGCCCATCCGTCGATCGCCGCCTTCGGTGGCATGTTCCTCCTGATGATCTTCCTCGACTTCATCTTCGAGGACCGGGACATCAAGTGGCTCGGCTGGCTGGAGCGCCCGCTGTCCAAGCTCGGCAAGGTCGACATGCTGTCGGTCTGCATCGCCCTGGTCGTGCTGCTGGTCTCCGCGATCACCTTCGGTGCCCACGCGCACCAGCACGGCGGCACGCACGCCGACAAGGCGGAGACGGTCCTGCTCTCCGGTATCGCGGGTCTGATCACCTATCTGGTCGTCGGCGGCCTCTCCGGCTTCTTCGAGGAGAAGCTCGAAGAGGAGGAGGAGCGCGAGCACGAGGCGGAGGAGAAGGCCGAGCGCGAGGGCAAGCCCAAGTCGGCCGTCAAGCTGGCCGGCAAGGCCGCGTTCTTCATGTTCCTCTACCTGGAGGTCCTGGACGCGTCGTTCTCCTTCGACGGCGTCATCGGCGCCTTCGCCATCACCAACGACATCGTCCTGATGGCCCTCGGCCTCGGCATCGGCGCCATGTACGTCCGGTCGCTGACGGTCTACCTGGTCCGCCAGGGCACCCTCGACGACTACGTCTACCTGGAGCACGGCGCCCACTACGCCATCGGCGCCCTGGCCGTCATCCTGCTGGTGACCATCCAGTACGAGATCAACGAGATCATCACCGGCCTGATCGGTGTGGTCCTGATCGGCGCCTCCTTCTGGTCCTCCGTGCGCCGCAACCGCGCCATCGCGGCGGCCGGCGGCGGCGATCAGGAGAAGGCGGAGGTCTCCTCCGGGGTGTGACACCACTCCGTCCCCGGGCCGGGTACGCCCCCGGTGCGCCCGCACCACTGGTGTGAACCCGGCCCGGACGAGGAACGCTCTGAGCGGGGCGGCCGACGAGGACGACTCCTCGGGGCCGCCCCGTCGGCGGTCGAAACAAGGTGGGGGCGATCATGGGCTTCTTGGACGGACTGTGGCGCGGCCGCGAGTCCGAGTTCGACTCGGGCAGCGCGGCGACCAACTCCATCCAGCTGACCAAACGGCACAGCCAGGTGTCCCTGACCAAGCAGGGCGCGGCCACCGGCCACCTGCGCGTCAACCTGGCCTGGCGCATGCGCACGTCGGACATCATGGGCGCCCAGCGGGAGAGCCTGCTGCGGCACCCCTTCAAGGCGCTCAAGCCGCCGGAGGTCGTCGGCCACAGCCAGAGCATGGTCAACGTAGACCTCGACCTCGGCTGCCTCTACGAACTCATGGACGGCACCCGCGGCGTCGTCCAGCCGCTCGGCGGCTTCCTGGGCGACGTCAACGCCCCGCCCTACGTCAAGCTCAGCGGCGACGACCGCTTCGGCTCGGCCTCCGGCGAGACGATATACGTCAACCTGGACCACAAGGACGCCATCAAGCGCCTCCTGCTCTTCGCCTACATCTACGACCAGACTCCGGCATTCGACCGGACGCACGCCATCGTCACGCTCTACCCGAGCAACGGCCCCCGCATCGAGATAGGCCTCGACGAACGCCATCCCCAGGCCCGCTCCTGCGCCGTGGTGATGATCGAGAACGTCAAGGGCGAGATCTTCGTCCGCCGCGAGGTGAAGTTCGTGTACGGCTTCCAGGGCGAACTGGACCGGCTCTACGGCTGGGGCCTGCAGTGGGGCCGCGGCCACAAGAGCAAGGCGGACCGCTAGGTCGTGTCCGCAAAGTCCTGCCGTCCGCCCGGAGGGCGGGCCCCGCGGCGTCCGGTGCGTGCTCTGGGGGTCCCCCCGGCCGGAGGCTGGGGGAGTGCCGGGCGCAGCCCCTCGTA
>NZ_JBHYJX010000003.1:0-162139 GCF_042740985.1 Streptomyces sp. NPDC058985
CACCCCTCACCACCGTCCGCCAACCCATCGAAGCCATGGGACGCGCCGCCGTCGACCTCCTCTGCGCCCAGATCCAAGGCACCGAAGTCCCGCACAGGGAGCTGCTGTTCGAACCGGAACTCGTGGTTCGGGGCTCCACCGCGCAGGTGGGGGCCCGGTAGCGGATCCTCAAGTTCTTCGGTCGACTGTCAAGCAATTACGAAATCAGCGCGAGATATTGCGTTCACTTGTTCGCGGTGGTTGAGTGAGCGGCGCCCCACAACGCATCGGCGGTGGGGCGCCTTCCACGTTCATGCCCGAAGGGGACCACCCATGAGAAGTGCTCGGTTCCGCCGTACTCGCCGTGCCGGCGCCATCACGCTCGTCTCCGCTCTCACCCTGACCGCTCTGGCCGCCTGCGGCACGAGCAGCAGTGACGACGGCGGCGGTTCCGAAAGCGGCAGCGGGTCCTCCGACCCGGCTGCTCCGCTGGACCCGAAGACCAAGGTCACGATCACCATCGACTGCATGCCGCCGACGGCGAAGGCGGCCGAGCTGAAGGAGTGGAAGGAGGACGTCAAGGAGTTCAACAAGACCTACCCCAACGTCACCATCGAGGGCCGCTCCACCCCCGGCCAGTGCCTGGAGCCGCCGCGCTTCACCGCGATGCTCAAGGCCAAGTCGCAGCCCGACGTCTTCTACACCTACTTCACCGACCTGCCGCAGGTGCTGGACAACGACGGCGCCGAGGACATCACGGCGTACGTCAACGACAAGACCGTCCCCGCCCTCAAGGACATCGACCCGAACGTCCTGGGCTCGCTCAAGCACGAGAACAAGCTCTACGGCCTGCCCACCAGCAACTACACGATGGGCCTGCTGATCAACCGCAAGCTCTTCGAGCAGGCCGGGCTCGACCCGGACAACCCGCCGCGCACCTGGGACGAGGTCCGCACCGCCGCCAAGAAGATCGCCGGTCTGGGCGACGGCATCGCCGGCTTCGGCGAGTACAGCGCGGGCAACACCGGTGGCTGGCACTTCACCGCCCAGATGTACAGCCGTGGCGCCCAGGTCGTCGACGAGAGCGGCAAGAAGGCGGCGTTCAACAACGAGACGGGCAAGCAGGTCGCCGAGAACCTCCACGCCATGCGGTGGGAGGACGAGAGCATGGGCAAGACCCAGCTGCTCAAGTGGGGCGACCTCCAGAAGCAGATCGCCACCGACAAGCTCGGCATGTTCCTCGCCGCGCCGGACGACATCACCTACATGGTCCAGCAACTCGGCGCGGACTACGAGAACTTCGGTATGGGCCCGATCCCGGGCGAGAAGAACACCCTGGCCGGCGGCAACAGCTACATGATCAAGAAGGGGATCTCCGCCGACAAGGTCAAGGCGGCCGTCGCCTGGCTGAACTTCGAGAACCTGACCGTTGGCAAGGGGCAGTTCGACTGGGCCCGCAAGAAGGCCGACAAGCTCCCGGTCGGCCTCCCGCAGCCCAACTTCTGGCTGAACGAGTCGAAGAAGAAGGACGACGCGGCCCGCATCGAGCACGCCACGATGCCGGTCGAGAACTTCAAGGCGTTCATGGACAACCCGGTGCCGGGCATGGCCGAGCCGCCGAAGGCGCAGGAGGTCTACAAGGTCCTGGACAACGTGATGTCCGGCATCCTCACCAACAAGGACGCCGACATCGACAAGCTGCTCTCCAGCGCGGAGAAGCAGGTCGACCAGGTTCTGGCCACGCAGTGACCGGCTCCCTCGGGGGGCGGGCCGCACCGCCCCCCGGGGCCCATGAGATCAGTCCCAAGGAGCGACGATGTCGGCCCCCAGCCTGACCCCGAGCAAGGCGGCGAGAGCCCGCCACGCCCAGCCGCCGGTGGACGGCCCGCCCCCGAGCGGCGGGTCCTTCGGCAGGAGCCTTAAGCGCAACCTCACCGCGCACGGCTTCCTGATCGGAGCGGTCCTCTGCTTCGCGTTCTTCTCCTGGTACCCGATGGTCCGGGAGTTCCTCCTCGCCTTCCAGAAGACGGACCAGGGCGAGGTCTCCTGGGTCGGCCTGGACAACCTGCGAACGGTCTTCAACGACCCGGCCTTCTGGCAGGCGTGGCGCAACACGCTGCTGTTCACCGTGCTGGCCCTGGTCCTCGGCTTCGCGGTGCCGTTCGTCGTCGCGCTCGTCATCAACGAACTCAGGCACGGCAAGGGGTACCTGCGGCTGCTGGTCTACCTGCCGGTGATGCTCCCGCCGGTCGCCGCGGTCCTGCTCTTCAAGTACCTGTACGACCCCGGTTACGGACTGCTCAACGAACTGCTCGGCTCCGTGGGGCTGCCCGAGCAGCAGTGGCTCCAGGACCCCGACCTCTCGATGCTGTCCGTGGTCATCGCGTCGACGTGGATGAACATGGGCGGCGCGGCGCTCATCTACCTCGCCGCGCTCCAGGGCATCCCGGGGGAGCTGTACGAGGCGGCGGAGCTGGACGGGGCCGGACTGCTGCGCAAGGTCTGGCACGTGACGATCCCGCAGACGCGGCTCATCCTCTCGCTGATGCTGCTGATGCAGATCATCGCGACCATGCAGGTCTTCGTGGAGCCCTTCCTGCTCACCGGCGGGGCCGGGCCCGAGGGCTCGACCACCACCGTCGTCTACCTCATCTACCAGTACGCCTTCAACTTCAACAACTACGGCGCCGCGGCGGCCCTCGGCCTGCTGCTCCTCGTACTGCTGGCCGGTTTCTCGGCGGCGTACGTGAAGCTCAACCGCGCCGAGGACGAGTAGGCCGGGGGAATCCACCGATGTCCACACGCACGCTCATCTCGCCGGCCCAGCTCGCCCGGCCCCG
Organism: Streptomyces sp. NPDC058985; assembly: GCF_042740985.1. Taxonomy (NCBI): domain Bacteria; kingdom Bacillati; phylum Actinomycetota; class Actinomycetes; order Kitasatosporales; family Streptomycetaceae; genus Streptomyces; species Streptomyces sp. NPDC058985. The sequence continues at coordinate 2,820 of NZ_JBHYJX010000003.1, forward strand.
CGGCAAGGTCCTCTACTGGGTGTCGTTCGGCGGTGTGATCACGCTGTTCACCGTGGTCTTCCTGGGCCCCATGTACTGGATGGTCTCCAGCGGGTTCAAGGACACCCAGGAGGTCGTCCGGACCCCGCCGACGCTGGTCCCCGAGTCCTTCGAACCGGACAACTACACGCAGGCCTGGAACGTCATGGACCTGGCCGGCCTGCTGGGGAACACCCTGTACTACGCGTTCGGCGCGCTCGCCTTCCAGCTGGTGCTCGACGTGGCGGCGGCCTACTCGCTGTCCAAGCTCCGGCCGGTCTTCGGCAAGGCCATCCTCGGCATGATGCTGGCGACGCTGATGATCCCGGCGACCGTCCTGGTCGTGCCGCAGTACCTGACGGTGCTCGACGTGCCAGTCTTCGAGCGCAACCTGCTGAACACACCGTGGGCGATCTGGCTGCCCTCGGTGACCAACGCCTTCAACATCTTCCTGCTGAAGCGGTTCTTCGACTCGATCCCCAGGGAGCTGCTCGACGCCGCCTCGATGGACGGCGCCTCCCCGATGCGCACCCTGCGGTCGATCGTCCTGCCGATCTCGCGGCCGATCCTCGGCGTGGTGTCCATCTTCGCGATCGTGGGCGTCTGGAAGGACTTCCTCTGGCCCATGCTGACCCTGCCCGACCCGGCCAGGCAGACCTTGAACGTGGGGATCTACTCGCTGTCCAACGGTGTGCCCGTCAACGTGCTGATCGCCGCGCTGACCATGGCCTCGCTGCCCACGCTCATCATCTTCCTGATCTTCCAGCGCAACATCATGAGCGGACTCACCGCCGGAGGGCTCAAGGGCTGAGGCACCGCGCCCCGCCCTCCTCCTCTTCCGCCCGCCGGCTCGTCCCGTCAACCTTCGCCGCCGGCCCGTCCGACGCCCCGCACTGTCCGGGCCGGCGGCGAAGATCCACCCTGCCCGAAAGGACCGTCACGTGGCAGCCCCCACCTCGCACCGCACCGCAGACTGGTGGCGCGACGCCGTCATCTACCAGGTGTACCCCCGCAGTTTCGCCGACGGCGACGGCGACGGCACCGGTGACCTCGCGGGCGTCCGGGCGCGACTGCCCTACCTCGCCGAACTCGGGGTCGACGCCGTCTGGTTCACGCCCTGGTACGTCTCCCCGCTCGTCGACGGCGGCTACGACGTCGCCGACTACCGCACCATCGACCCGGCCTTCGGCACCCTCGGCGAGGCCGAGAAACTCATCGCCGAGGCACGGGAGATGGGCATCCGCACCATCGTCGACATCGTCCCCAACCACGTCTCCGACCAGCACGCCTGGTTCCGGGCGGCGCTGGCCGCCGGTCCGGGCAGCGCGGAGCGGGAGCGGTTCCACTTCCGGCCGGGCCGGGGCGAGAACGGTGAACTGCCGCCCAACGACTGGCCCTCCCAGTTCTCCGGCCGCACCTGGACCCGGGTGCCGGACGGCGAGTGGTACCTGCACCTGTTCACGCCGGAGCAGCCCGACCTCAACTGGGCCCATCCGGAGGTACGCCGGGAGCACGAGGAGATCCTGCGGTTCTGGTTCGAGCGCGGGGTGGCGGGTGTCCGCATCGACTCCGCCGCGCTGCTGGCCAAGGACCCCGCGCTGGCGGACTTCGTGGAGGGCGTCGACCCGCACCCGTACATCGACCAGGACGAGCTGCACGACATCTACCGCTCCTGGCGGACCGTCGCCGACGCGTACGGGGGCGTCTTCGTGGGCGAGGTGTGGCTGCCCGACGCCGAGCGCTTCGCGCGCTATCTGCGGCCCGACGAACTGCACACGGCCTTCAACTTCAACTTCCTGTCCTGCCCCTGGGACGCGGGGCGGCTGCGGCGCACCATCGACGACACGCTGGCCGAGCACGCTCCGGTCGGCGCCCCCGCCACCTGGGTGCTGTGCAATCACGACGTGACCCGGACGGTGACCCGGTACGGCCGCGAGGACACCGGTTTCGACTTCGCGAAGAAGGCGTTCGGGACGCCGACCGACCCGGCCCTCGGCACCCGGCGCGCCCGCGCGGCCGCCCTGCTCACGCTGGCCCTGCCGGGCTCCGTCTACGTGTACCAGGGGGAGGAACTGGGCCTGCCCGAGGCCGACGTCCCGCGCGGGAGCATCCAGGACCCGATGCACTTCCGCTCCGGGGGCACCGATCCGGGCCGGGACGGCTGCCGGGTGCCGCTGCCCTGGGCGGCCGACGCCCCGTACTGCGGTTTCGGCTCCGAGACCGAGCCCTGGCTGCCGCAGCCGGAGGGCTGGGCGCGGTACGCGGCGGACCGGCAGGCCGCCGATCCGGGGTCGATGCTGTCGCTCTACCGCGAGGCGCTGCGGCTGCGGCGCTCCACCGAGGGCTTCGGTGACGGTCCGCTGGACTGGCTGCCCGCCCCCGACGGGGTCCTCGCGTTCCGTCGCCCCGGCGGTCTGGTGTGCGTGGTCAATCTGTCGGCCGCGCCGGTCGAGCTGCCCGCGCACCGCTCCCTGCTGCTCGCCAGCCGGCCGCTGGCCGAGGACGGCCGGCTGCCCGCCGACACGGCGGTGTGGCTGCGCGGCTGAGCCGCCCCGGTCCGGTTCCCCGGTCGGCGCTCCCCCGCCGATCGGGACCTCGCCGTCGCCCCTCGCCCCGCGGCGAGGCAGAATCGGGGCAGGAGGCCGTGGGAGGAGGCGAGGCGTGCGGGAGCGACCGTGGCTGAGCGGGGTGCGCCGCCCCCCGAACCCCCTCGTGAGCGGGCACCGGGCGGCGCGGGGGGCGCTGCGGTCGATGACGGAGGCGCTGGGCGCGCGACGCCGGCTGGCCTGGCTGAACGCGGCGGACCTGAGCATCGGCACCACGCTCGACGTACGGCGGACGGCGGAGGAGCTGGCCGGCTTCACCGTGCCGGAGCTGGCCGACGGCGCCGCGGTGGACCTGCTGGACTCGGTACTGCGGTTCCAGGAGGGCGACCGGGTCTCCGGAGGGGACGCGCCGCGGCTCAGGGCCATGGCGGTGTCGGAGGTCGAGGGACTGGACCTCGCGCCCGATCCCGTGGGCGAGCTGTCGGTGCACACCGCCGACCGGCTGGGGCAGCGGTGCCTCACCACCCGCCGGCCGGTGCTGGTGACCCGCATGACACGGGCGGACTTCGCCGTGATCGCGCCCTCGCGCGAGTCGTCGGACATCATGCGCCGGGCGGGCGTCCACTCCTACCTGGCGGTGCCGCTGATCGCCCGCGGGGTGCTGCTGGGGCTCGCAGACTTCGTACGGGCCGGCCACCGGGCGCCGTTCAGCCGGACCGACGTGGCCCTGGCCATGGAGCTGGCGTCCAAGGCCGCCGTGTACATCGACAACGCCCGGCTCTACGGGCGCGAGCGCGAGCACGTGGTGACGCTGCAGCGGGCCCTGCTCCCCCGGTCGAGCCCGAGCACTCCCGGGCTCGACGTGACCTCGTGCTACGACCCGGCGACGGACCCGGCCGCGGTGGGCGGCGACTGGTTCGACGTGGTCGCGCTGCCCAGCGGACGTACCGCCCTGATGGTGGGCGATGTGATGGGACGTGGTCTGGCCGCCGCCGCGACCATGGGGCGGCTGCGCACGGTGGCCCGGACCCTGATGGCGCTGGACATAGCGCCCGAGCGGCTGCTGGCCCGCCTCGACCTGGCCGCCCGCGACCTGGAGGAGGACCAGGTCGCCACCTGTCTGTGCGCGGTGTACGACCCGTACGGCGGTACGTTCCGCGTCTCCAGCGCCGGTCACCCGCCGCCGCTGCTGACCGGGCCCGACGGTGTCTCCGCGTTCCTGGAGGTGCCCGCGGGGGCACCGCTGGGGGCGGGGGTGATCCCGTACGACGTGGTCGAGCGGCGGGTGCCCGAGCGGAGTCGGCTGACGCTGTTCACGGACGGGCTGGTCCGCTCGCGGACGGCCGATCTGGGCACGCAGTTGGAGCGGCTGCGCCTGGCGGTCGGCGAGGGCCTGCCCGCCGACGGCACCGAATGCCGGGCGGTCGCCGAGCGGATCGGCGGTGACCGGTCGGACGACGCGATCGTCCTGGCGGCCCTCGCCCTTCCGCTCGGTCCGGAGTGCGACGTGTACGTGCGCCCGCTGCCGCCGGACGGCAAGGCCGCCGGCCAGGCCCGTGCGGCGGTGCGCGAGCAGTTGGAGCGGTGGGGTCTGGAGGATCTGGTCGACACGACGGAGCTGGTGGTCAGCGAGTTGGTCGGCAACGCCCTGCGGTACGGGAACGCCCCGGGTGAGCTGCGGCTGCTGCGGCACGAGCGGCTGTCGGTGGAGGTCTCCGACTCCGGCCCCGACCTGCCGCAGATCCAGCACGCGGACGTGAGCGACGAGAGCGGGCGGGGTCTGCAGCTGATCAACATGCTGTGCCGGCGCTGGGGTTCGTGCCGCACCCCCGACGGCAAGGTGGTCTGGGCCGAGCAGGACCTGCCGGTGCGGGCCGGGGTGTCCGGCCCGCGGTAGGGCCTGCCGGACAGGCCCTGGCGGCTACGCGGCCTTGTCCATCGTCCGGCGGGCGAACTGGGTGCAGTGCAGCTGGGCGTAGCGGCCCTGGGCGGCCAGGAGTTCGTCGTGGGTGCCGCTCTCCACGATGCGGCCGGCCTCGACGACCAGGATCCGGTCGGCCGCGCGGACGGTGGACAGCCGGTGCGCGATCACCAGGGCGGTCCTGTCCGCCAGGGCTTCGGTGAGGGCCTCCTGGACGGCCGCCTCGGAGGTGTTGTCGAGGTGGGCGGTGGCCTCGTCGAGGATGACGACGCGCTGGCGGGCGAGGAGCAGCCGGGCGATGGTCATGCGCTGGCGTTCGCCGCCGGAGAGCCGGTAGCCGCGCTCGCCGACCACGGTGTCGAGGCCGTCGGGCAGGGAGCGGACGAGGTCGGTCAGGCGGGCGCGGCGCAGCGCGTCCCACAGTTCGGTGTCGCTCGCCCCGGGGCGGGCCAGCAGGAGGTTGGCGCGGACCGTGTCGTGGAAGAGGTGGCCGTCCTGGGTGACCATGCCGACGGTGTCGCGCAGCGACCGGGCGCTCACGTCGCGGACGTCGACGCCGCCGACGCGCACGGTGCCGCTGTCGGTGTCGTACAGGCGCGGCAGCAGTGCGGCGATGGTGGACTTGCCGGCGCCGGAGGAGCCGACGAGGGCGATGGTCTGTCCGGGTTCGGCGCGGAAGGAGAGGCCGTGCAGGACCTCTTCGCCGCCGCGGGTGTCCAGGGAGGCGACCTCTTCCAGGGAGGCGAGGGAGACTTTGTCGGCGGCCGGGTAGCCGAAGCGGACGTCGTCGAACTCGACGGCGACCGGGCCGTCGGGGACCGGGCGGGCGTCGGTCTTCTCGTCGATGAGCGGGGTCAGGTCCAGCACCTCGAAGACCCGCTCGAAGCTGACGAGGGCGCTCATGACCTCCACGCGGGCCCCGGCGAGCGCGGTGAGCGGCGCGTAAAGACGGGTGAGCAGCAGGGCCAGGGCGACGACGGCGCCGGGGTCCAGGCTGCCGCGCAGGGCGAGGAAGCCACCGAGGCCGTAGACGAGGGCGAGGGCCAGGGCGGAGACGAGGGTGAGCGCGGTGATGAAGGCCGCCTGGGCGGTGGCGGTGCGCACGCCGATGTCGGCGACGCGGCGGGCCCGGTCGGCGAATTCGGCGGACTCGTCCTCGGGGCGGCCGAAGAGTTTGATCAGGGTGGCGCCGGGTGCCGAGAACCGCTCGGTCATCCGGGTGCCCATCGCGGCGTTGAGGGCGGCTGCCTCGCGCTGCATGCGGGCCATGCGGCGGCCCATCCGCCGGGCGGGGAGCACGAACACCGGGAGCAGCGCGAGGGCGAGCAGGGTGATCTGCCAGGACAGGGTGAGCATCACGGCGAGGGTGAGCACGAGGGTGACGAGGTTGCTGACGACGCCGGACAGCGTGTTGCTGAAGGCGCGCTGGGCGCCGATGACGTCGTTGTTGAGCCGGGAGACCAGCGCGCCCGTACGAGTACGTGTGAAGAACGCGACCGGCATGCGCTGCACATGATCGAACACGGCCGTGCGCAGATCGAGGATGAGCCCCTCCCCCAGCGTCGCCGAGATCCTGCGGGAGAGGATGCCGAGCACCGCCTCGGCGACCGCGATGAGGGCGATGAGCAGGGCGAGGCGGACGACCCTGCCCTCGTCGCCGCCCGACACGATCGCGTTCACGACGCGTCCGGCCAGGACGGGGGTGGCGACGGCGAGGAGTGCGGTCACCACCCCGAGGAGCACGAACCGGACGATGCGGGTGCGGTGCGGGCGGGCGAAGGCGCCGATGCGGCGCAGCGTGGCGCGGGCGAGGGGACGGCTCTCCTGCTCGGCGTTCATGACGCTCTGCAGTTGGGTCCAGGCTGTGGTCTCCATGCTCATGCGAAGGACGGTAGAACCTCAAGCGACCTTGAGGTCAAGGCGGTGCCGCCCGCGGTCCGTAAGCCGTCGTCCGCGCGTCGGTCATCCGTAGTTGGCGCGGCTGGGGGAATGTCTTGTGGTGTGACGACAGCGGTACGACTTCCACGCCTCCCCCGTCTCCCCGAGAAGCCGCTCCTGCGCCGGGTGCCGGTCCGCCGGATCCTGTGCGTGCTTCCGTTGCTGCTGGTCACCGTGGTCGCGGTGCGGCACCGGTCGGTGCTCGCCGAGGGCTTCGGTCATCTCGCCACGGCCCGCTGGCCGTGGCTGCTGGCGGCGGCCGGTGCGACCTGTCTGACCTGGGTGGCCGCCGCCTGCACCCGGCAGGGCGCGGTGGTGGAACGGCTGCCCCGACGCCGGTTGCTGGCCGCGCAGTTCGCGGCGGGCGCGGCCAACCACCTGCTGCCGACAGGCCTGGGCGCGAGCGCGGTCAACCTGCGGTTCATGGCGGTGTGCGGGCTGCCGCTGGCGCGGTCCTCGGCGGCTCTCGCCCTGTATCTGCTGGCGGAGAGCGTGGGCCGGCTCGTCCTGCTGGGCGTGCTGTTCCTCCTGTTCCCCGGCGCGCTGCGGCTCGGCACGCTGCTGCCCGAGGGGGCGGTGGGGCCGCTGCTGGCGGTCGCGGGTGCGGTGCCGGTGGTGGCGGCGGGGGTGCTCGTGCTGGTGCCGCGGCTGCGCGGGGCGGTGGTCTCGTTCCTGCGGACGGCGCTCGGTGAGGCCCGCTCGGTGCACTGTCTCCCGGCGCGGGCGGTGGCGCTGTGGGGCGGCGCGCTCGCGTTCCCCGCGCTGCAGGCGTCCGCGCTGGTCCTGGTGGGCCTGTCGCTGGGGCTGCCGGTGCCGGTCGGGCACATGGCGTTGGCGTATCTGGCGGCGACCGTCGCGGTGGCGCTGGTGCCGACGCCGGGCGGTATCGGCTCGGTCGAGGCCGCGCTGGTCGTGGCGCTGGTGGCGGCGGGCGGTCCGGCGGCGGTGGCCACGGCGGTGGTGCTGGCGTTCCGGCTCCTGACGGTCTGGCTGCCGCTGCTGCCGGGGGCGTTGACGCTGGCCGCGCTGGTGCGGATGCGGGTGATCTGAGGGCTGCCGGACCGCCCCGGGCGGCCGGTCAGGCGACGGTGACGCGTACCGGTCCGCCGCCGGGGTCGACGCGGTGCGTCCAGCGGGCCGTCAGGGTCAGCGGGCGGTGCGGGACGGCGGTGGTGAGCGGGAGGCGGGCGCGGTGCAGCGGGCGGCCGTCCTGGGTGACGTACAGGACGGGGCGGGTCAGGGGGATCGCGGTGCGCAGGAGGTAGGGGAGGCGGTCGGCGGGGGTGACGCGGTTCGGGGTGACGCGGAGCAGGGGTGGTCCGGCGAGGAGGGGGACGGCGGCGGGCCGGTCGTCCGGCGCGGGTGTGCCGAGCCGGTGGTGTACGGCGGTCGCGGCGTGGGCGCCTTCTCGGGCCGCGGTGGCGGCGCTCTCGACGGCGTGCAGCACGCTGCCGGCGGCGAAGACACCGGGGCGGGTGGTCCGCAGGGCGCCGTCCACGGCGGGGCCGCCGGTGCCGGGGTCGAGGGTGAGCGCGCCGCGCCGGGCGAGTTCGTGCTCGGGGACGAAGTCGCCGGTGAACACGACGGTGTCGCAGCGGAGGGTGACCGTGCGGCCGTCGCGGTGGCGGACCCGCACGCCCGACAGGCGTCCGTGGCCGAGGAGTTCGGTGACCGTGGTGCCGGTGAGGACCGGAGTGCGGTGCCGCAGCCGGGTGTTCAGGGTCGTCGCGGGGCGGGCGGGGGCCCGGGGCAGCTCCGTGAGCAGTGCCACCACCTCGGCTCCGGCGGCGCGTACGGTGCCGGCAGCGGCGTGCGAGACGGCTTCCGCGCCGACGATCACCGCGCGGTCGCCGATGTGCTGCCCGTAGTGGTGCACGGCCCGCTGGAGTTCGCCGGTGGTGTACACGCCGGCGGGGCGGGTGCCGGGGACGAGGCGGGCGGCGCGCGGGCGTTCGCGGGCGCCGGTGGCGAGGAGCACGGCCCGGGCGGCGATGGTCTCTGCGCCCCCTGGTCCGACGGTGGCGAGGGTGCGGGGGCCCGCCCAGTCGAGGGCGGTGACGCCGGTCCGTACGTCCGCGCCCGCGCGGACCGCCGCGTCGGCGAGCAGCCGGGCGTGGGCGGGGCCGGTCCGCGTGTGCGGCCAGGTGCCGAAGCCGCGGTGCGCGCAGTGGGCCGGCGCTCCCCCGGGCCACCGTTCGCGCTCCAGGACCTCGACGCGCGCGCCGGTCGTCGCGAGCCGGGCCGCGGCCAAGAGTCCGGCGGGGCCCGCCCCCACCACCAGGACGTCGACCTCACGCGTCATCGCCGTACCTCCTCGAACAGTTCCCGGACCGCGGCCCCGCAGTAGAAGCCCTGGCAGCGGCCCGCCCGGGCGCGGGTGCGGCGGCGCAGTCCGTCGAGGCCGCGGGGCGGGATCGTACTGGCGAGCGCGTCGCGGATCTCGCCCCGGGAGACGCGCTCGCAGTGGCAGACGAGGACGCCGTACTCCGGGTCGGCGGCGACCAGGTCGGGCCGCTGGTGGGGGCGCGGGCGGGTCTCGCCGAGGGAGGGCATGCGGACCGGCGCCGGGGGGCGTCGCGGACCGAGGTCGAGTCCGGTTTCGACGAGGAGGCCGGTGACGTGCTCGGCGACGGCCAGGGAGGCGGTGAGGCCGGTGGAGCGGATGCCGCCGACGGTGACGCAGCCCTGGGCGGGGTGGGCGGTGATCCGGTAGTCGTCGTGCTCGGTCGCGGCGCGCAGGCCGGCGTAGACGGCGGTGACCTCCTCGTCCAGCAGCGCGGGGAGGATGCGGCGGCCCTGCTCGCGCAGTCGGCGCAGGCCCTCGGCGGTGGACTCGGTGGCGCCCTTGTCGTCGAGGTCCTCGGCGGTGGGCCCGAGCAGGACGTTGCCGTGCACGGTGGGGGCGACCAGGACGCCCTTGCCGAGCGCGGTGGGGACGGGCAGGAGGATGTGCCGGACGAGTGTGCGGGCGAACGTGTCGTGGACGATGAGCTGGCCCCGGCGCGGGGTGACGGTGAAGTCGTCGTGGCCGAGTTGCCGGTCGAGGGTGTCGGCGTGCAGTCCGGCGGCGTTGACGAGGCGGCGGGCGCGCACGGTGCCGCGCGGGGTGGTCAGGTGGTGGACGCCGTCGTGGTGTCCGGCGTGTGCGACGGGCGCCTCGAGGTGCAGGTGGACGCCGGCCCGGACCGACTGGGTGGCGTAGGCCAGGGTGGTCGTCCACGGGCAGATGACGCTCTCGCCGGGCACGTGCAGGGCGCCGAGCGCGCCGGGTCCGAGGTGGGGTTCGCGGGCGTAGAGGTCGGCGGGGCCGAGGACGCGGGTGTCGTGGTACTCGTTGCGCTCGGCCTTCTCGGCGAGGCGGGGCAGGGCGGCGAGCTGTTCCTCGTCCCAGGCGACGAGCAGCGCGCCCACGGGCTCGACGGGGATGCCGGACTCGGCGGCGTAAGCGGCGAGTTCACGGGAACCGGTGCGTACGAGCCGGGCCTCCAGGGAGCCGGGCACGGCGTCGAAGCCGGTGTGCAGGATGGCGGTGTTGGCCTTGGAGGTGCCCTGTCCGACGTCGTCGCGCGCCTCGACGAGCGCGACACGCAGCTCCGGATGGTGCGCGAGCCGACGCGCGATCGCGCACCCGACCACTCCGGCACCGACGATCACCACGTCGTACGGGTCCTCGGGCAGCGCGCCGGAGACGGTGACGGTCGTCATGCGGAACTCCGTCCGGTACGGGCGCCCGTCACGCGGAGTTCCCGGCGAACGTCAGGCCGACCGCGGTGACGCGGACGAGTCCGCAGGAGCTTCCCCGGCGCACCCCGCCCCCGGCACCCACCCCGATGCCCCTCATGCCGGCCCCCCGGCCAGCAGCACGTCGACCGCCCTGCGGAAACGCGCGCGGCGGGAGGCGGCCTCGTCGGCGGTGACGCGGGGCTCGTAGACGGTGGTCGGGCCGGTGGCGGGCAGTGCGGAGGCGAGCGTCAGGGCCGGGTCCGCGCCGAGGCGGGCCAGCGCTCCCACGCCGAGCGCGGTGGCGTCCGGCAGGGCGGACACCTCCACGGGCAGTTGCAGCAGGTCGGCCTGGGTCTGCATGAGGAGCGCCGAGCGGGTGAGTCCGCCGTCGACGCGCAGCACCTTCAGGGGGGTGCCGAGGTCGCCGGCGGCCGCGTCGGCCAGTTCGGCGACCTGCGCGGCGATGCCCTCGCACAGGGCGCGCACCAGGTGGCCGGGGGCGGTGTCCAGGCCGAGACCGGTGAGCGAGCCGCGCAGGTCGCCGCGCCACCAGGGGGCGGCGAGGCCGGCCAGCGCGGGGACGAAGGTGACGCCACCGCTGTCCGGCACGGTGGCGCCGACGGGGTCGAGGTCGGCGGCGCCGGTGATGACGCCGAGGCCGGTGAGCCAGCGCACGGCGGAGGCGGCCGTGTACACCTGTCCGTCCAGGCAGTACTCGGTGCGACCGCCCAGCCGCCAGGCGACGCAGCCGGCCAGGCCCGAGGCGCCCCGTCGGGGTGTGTCGCCGGTGTGGGCGAGGAGGAACGCGCCGGTGCCGTAGGTGCACTTGGCGGTTCCGGGCTCGGTGACGCGCTGGGCGAGCAGGGCCGCCTGCTGGTCGACGGCGAGTCCGGTGAGCGGGAGTTCGGGTCCGAAGGCGCTGGTCGTGCCGACCGGGGCGGCGTTGTCGACGACGTCCGGAAGCGGCTCGTCGGACAGGCCGTACAGCTCCAGGGCGCGGGGCGACCAGTCGGCGCGGTCGAGGTCGAGGAGCTGGGTGCGGGAGGCGGTCGCGGCGTCGGTGACGTGGGCGCCGGTGAGCCGGTGGATCAGCCAGCTGTCGGACGTGGAGATCCGGCCGTCCCGGGTGAGGTGGCGTCGGATCCAGGCCATTTTCGGCGCGGCGAAGTACGGGTCGAGCGGCAGGCCGGTCAGGCGGCGCAACTCGTCGGCCCGGGGTGAGAGTTCGGTGCAGATCGGTGCGGCCCTGCGGTCCTGCCAGACCAGGGCGCGGGTGAGCGGGCGGCCGGTGTCCGAGTCCCAGGCGAGTACGGTCTCGCCCTGGTTGGCCAGGCCCAGCGCGGTGACGGGCCGTCCCGCCTCGGCGAGGGCCTGATGGCCGGCGTCGACCACCGAGCCGTACAGCTCCTCCGGGTCCACCTCGACCAGGCCGCCCGGCAGGTGGCGGGGGCGGACCTCGGCGAAGCCGGTGCCGACGACGCCGCGTTCGGGGCAGATCACCAGAGCCTTGGTGCCGGACGTCCCCTGGTCGACGGCGAGCACCGCACCGGTCATCGCGTCCCTTCCCGCCTCCCCCGCCGACGGCCTCGGCGATCACTGCGGGCCAGCCTGCCGCCGGGCGCGGACCCGCGTCAAGAGTGACTGGTGAGGCGTCAATTCGCCCTGCTGAAAGTCGATTTGCACGGCTGTGCCGAAACCGATCAGAGGCGGAACCTCCGCCTCTATAGTGTCCGCCGACCGCACGACCGCTTCACCGCCGCCCAGGGGAGGGCTGTTTGTCACGCCACGCTGCCGTCCCGCCCGTACCGCTCCCGGCAGCGGGCGCATGATGGCCAGGGACGGGGCGCAGCCCGCCTACGACCCCGCGGGCCACGACACCGGGCTGCGCTCCGCCCTCCAGGAGCTGCGGGCCGGACGCTGGATGTCGATGCGCGCCCTGCTCGACGAGACCACGTCCTGGTCGCGGTGGACGCAGCGCACCCAGGTGCTGGCCGCGTCCGCCGCCGGTACCGACGTCGTGCGGGCCTGGCTCACCGAGGAGCCGCACAGTGTGCCGGCCGCGGTGATGCACGCCCGGGTCGTCGTGGAGCGCGCGCTGCGGGCGCACCGCGAGGACCACCCGCGCACGCGGGAACTGTGGCTCCAGGCCTGGCACGCCTGCGACGCGGCGACCCGTGCGGCGCCGTACGACCCGGTGCCGTGGGTGTGCCTGCTGGCGCTGGCCCGGCTGGACGAGGAGCAGCGCTGGGACGAGCACCGGATGGCACCGCCGGAGCCCATGCTGCCGGCGGGGCCGTGGGGGCTGCTCGCGCAGGCCGGCAAGCGGGACCCGTACAACCGCGAGGCGCACCACCGCATGCTCCAGTTCCTGTACCCGCGGGGCGGCTCCGAACGGCTCGCGCAGGCGGCGGGGTTCGCGCAGTGGGCGGCGGGGTCGGCGCCGCCCGGCTCCGCGCTGCACGTGCTGCCGCTGTACGTGCGGGTGGAGCGCTACCGGCGTTCGGCCGCGCGGGAGGCCGCCCTCGACCTGCACTGGGTCGCGGAGGACGCCACCCGGGAGGCGCGGCAGGCGTACCACTCCTGGTTCGCCCTCACCCCCCACGAGGAGCGGTCCCAGCTGGACATGAACCACCTGGCGCACGCCCTGTGGGGCGCCCTGCGGTTCTCGGAGGCGGACCGGGTGTTCGAGGCGCTCGGCCCCTACTGGACGCCGCAGCCCTGGGCCTGCCGGGCACCGGGGACGGGCTCCTCCCGGCGGGCGGTGGAGGTCTTCCTCCAGGCCCGGGCGCGCAGCCGCTCGGCCGCCCACGGCGGTGGCCGCCCATCCTGACCCCCCACACCCTTCCGTTCCGGAGGTTTCGTATGTCCCGCCCTTCCGAACCGTCCGTCCCGGGGCCGCGCGCCGCGTCCGGCGCCGCGACCGACGAGGAGCAGCGCCTGCGCGAACTCGGCTACCGGCCCGTGCTGGCCCGCCGCATGGGCGGCTTCGGCAACTTCGCGATCAGCTTCTCGGTGATCTCGATCCTGTCCGGCTGCATGACCCTGTACGGCTTCGGCATGGGCACCGGCGGCCCCGCCGTGATGCTGTGGGGCTGGGCGGGCGTCGGCCTGTTCGTGCTCTGCGTCGGGATGGCTCTGGCCGAGGTCACCAGCGCGTATCCGACGTCCGGCGCGCTGTACTACATGGCCGACCGGCTCGGCGGGCGCCGCTGGGGCTGGTACACGGGCTGGCTGAACCTGCTGGGGCTGCTCGGCGCGATCGCCGGTATCGACTACGGGGCGGCCCTGTTCACGGGTGCGTTCCTCAACCTCCAGTGGGGCTTCGAGCCGACGCCGGAGAAGACGATGCTGATCTTCGTCGTGATCCTGATGCTGCACGCCACCCTCAACCTCTTCGGCGTGCGGCTGGTCAGTGTCCTCAACTCGGTCAGCGTGTGGTGGCACCTGGCCGGTGTGGCGCTCATCGTCGGCGCGCTGGTGATCGTCCCCGACCACCACCAGTCGCCGTCCTTCGTCTTCACCGAGTTCGTCAACGACACCGGCTGGGAGAACCCGCTGTACGTGGCGGCGATCGGGCTGCTGCTGGCGCAGTACACGTTCTCCGGCTACGACGCCTCGGCCCATCTGTCCGAGGAGACGTCGAACGCCTCGGTGTCGGCGGCGCGCGGCATCGTGCGGGCCATCTGGGTGTCGTGGCTGGCGGGCTTCGTGCTGCTGGCCGGACTGACGTTCGCGATCCAGGACTACGCGGCCACGCGGAACACGGCGACCGGGGTGCCGCCCGCGCAGATCCTCCTGGACGCCCTGGGCACGGACGGCGCGAGCGTGCTGCTGCTCGTGGTGATCGTGGCGCAGCTGTTCTGCGGCAACGCCGAGGTGGCCGCCGCCAGCCGCATGGTGTTCGCGTTCAGCCGGGACGGCGCCCTGCCCGGCTCGGCCCTGTGGCGCAAGGTCTCCGCGCGCACCCAGACGCCGGTGGCCGCGGTGTGGCTGTCGGTGGTGGTGGCCGGTCTGCTGGCCGTGCCGTCCCTGTACTCGGCGACGGCGTACGGCGCGGTGACCGCGATCAACGTCATCGGCATCACTCCGGCGTACGCCATCCCGGTGCTGCTGCGGCTGCGGGCGGGCGACCGGTTCACGCCGGGGCCGTGGAACCTGGGCCGGTGGAGCAGGCCGGTGGGCTGGGTCGCGGTGGTGTGGGTGGCGTTCGTCACCGTGCTGTTCTGCCTCCCCCAGTCGTCGCCGGTGACGGTCGACACGATGAACTACGCGGCCGTCGCCCTGGTCGTCGTACTGGTTTTGGCCACGGTGTGGTGGTTCGTCGCCCGTCGGTCGTACGGCACTCCGACGACCGCGGCGTACGGCGACGACCGTGACCAGGCGGAACTCGCCGAGGGGATCGTCTGAAACGTCTCTCCGCTCCCCTGGGCGCGGTACGGAACACCGCCCGGGATACGGCAGGATGAGCCCCCGATGCCGGTCGAACTGCCTTGCGACCGGCGCGGGCGCACATCCCGGAACATCCCGGAATCCAGTAGCCATCGAGTGATCGAGCAGGTGACGACGTGACGCGAACTCACATCCGGCCGTCGGCGGGGAACTTCGCCGCGGCCGAGCCCCGTGGAGGTGGCCGGTGACCGGTGACCTGACCATGGACCACCTGGTGCCCGCGGGCATCGCGCTGGGGTCGGGCCTGCTGGGGGCGTTCCTGCTGCGGATGCTGCTGCGCTGGCTGGCCGGCCACGCGGGGCGCACCCGCTGGGGCGGCGACGACGTCATCGTGGCCGCGCTGCGCACGATGGCGCCGTGGGCGGCGGTCTCCGCCGGTGCGGCCGGCGCGGCGGCGGCGCTTCCGCTGACGAAGACAGTGCAGCACAATGTCAACCAGGTGCTGACGGTCCTGCTGATCTTCGTGGCGACGGTGACGGCGGCGCGGCTGGTCGCCGGTCTGGTGCGGTCGGTGACGACGTCCCGTTCCGGGGTGGCCGGGTCGGCCACGATCTTCGTCAACATCACCCGGATCCTGGTGCTGGCCATCGGCTTCCTGGTGATGCTGCAGACGCTGGGCATCTCCATCGCGCCGCTGCTCACCGCGCTGGGCGTGGGTGGTCTGGCGGTCGCGCTGGCCCTCCAGGACACGCTGGCCAACCTCTTCGCGGGTATTCACATCCTGGCCTCGAAGACCGTGCAGCCGGGTGACTACATCCAGCTCAGCAGCGGCGAGGAGGGGTACGTCGAGGACATCAACTGGCGCCAGACCACGGTCCGCGACCTGTCCAACAACCTGGTCGTGATCCCGAACGGGCAGCTCGCGCAGTCCAACATGACCAACTTCATGCGTCCCGAGCAGCGGCTGACCATCCTGGTCCAGGTCGGTGTCTCCTACGACAGTGACCTGGAACACGTGGAGCGGGTGACGATCGAGGTGGTCGCCGAGGTGATGGCGGAGATCACCGGCGCGGTGCCCGAACACGAGCCCGCGGTGCGTTTCCACACCTTCGGCGACTCGCGCATCGGCATGACGGTCATCCTCGGTGTCGGCGAGTTCAGCGACCAGTACCGGATCAAGCACGAGTTCATCAAGCGCCTGCACCGGCGCTACCGGACGGAGGGCATCCGCATCCCGTCGCCCGCCCGGACGGTCGCGCTCCAGCAGGGGGCCGTGGTGTTCCCGCAGCAGCGGACGAGAGAGCCCGACGACGCCCCGCACGCCGGATTCGTCCGGAATCTCCCGTCGAACCCCAGTCGAGTCGACGCCGAGCACGAGATATCTTGATGTCGAGCAATGTTGCAGACGTGGAGCGGAGCACCCGGTGACTGACTCGACCATCATCTACACACACACTGACGAGGCCCCGGCCCTGGCGACGTATTCGTTCCTGCCGGTGATCCGGGCGTACGCCTCGCAGGCGGGTGTCGCCGTCGAGACCCGCGACATCTCGCTGGCCGGCCGCATCATCGCCGTCTTCCCGGAGTACCTGGCCGAGGACCAGCGCATCCCGGACGCCCTCGCGGAACTCGGTGAGCTGGCCAAGACGCCCGCCGCCAACATCGTCAAGCTGCCGAACATCTCGGCGTCCATCCCGCAGCTCAAGGCCGCGATCGCCGAGCTCCAGGGCCAGGGCTACGCGCTGCCGGCCTACCCGGACGACCCGAAGACCGACGAGGAGCGCGACATCCGCGCCCGCTACGACAAGGTCAAGGGCTCCGCGGTCAACCCGGTCCTGCGCGAGGGCAACTCCGACCGCCGCGCCCCGGCCTCGGTGAAGAACTACGCCAAGACCCACCCGCACCGCATGGGCGCCTGGACCGGCGACTCCAAGACCAATGTCGCGACCATGGGCGAGAACGACTTCCGCTCCACCGAGAAGTCCGTGGTGATCGCCGAGGACGGCGCGCTGCGGATCGAGCTGGTCGGCGACGACGGCACCACCACGGTGCTGCGCGAGTCGGTACCCGTGAAGAAGGACGAGGTCGTCGACGCCTCCGTGCTGCGCGTCGCCGCGCTGCGCGAGTTCCTGACCGCGCAGGTCGCCCGCGCCAAGGCCGAGGGCATCCTGTACTCGGTGCACCTGAAGGCCACGATGATGAAGGTCTCCGACCCGATCATCTTCGGCCACGTGGTCCGCGCCTTCTTCCCGAAGACCTTCGCGAAGTACGCCGACAAGCTCGCCGCGGCCGGCCTCACCCCGAACGACGGCCTGGGCGGCATCTACAAGGGCCTGGAGTCCCTGCCCGAGGGCGCCGAGATCAAGGCCTCCTTCGACGCCGAGCTGGCCGAGGGCCCGGAGCTGGCCATGGTCGACTCCGACAAGGGCATCACCAACCTGCACGTGCCCTCGGACGTCATCATCGACGCGTCCATGCCGGCCATGATCCGCACCTCGGGCCACATGTGGGGCGCGGACGGCCAGGAGCACGACGCCCTCGCCGTCATCCCGGACTCCTCCTACGCCGGCGTGTACCAGGCGGTCATCGACGACTGCCGCGCCAACGGCGCCTACGACCCCTCCACCATGGGCTCGGTCCCGAACGTCGGCCTCATGGCGCAGAAGGCCGAGGAGTACGGCAGCCACGACAAGACCTTCGAGATCCCCACCACGGGCACGGTCCGCCTGGTCGGCGCCGACGGCAACGCCGTGCTGGAGCAGACGGTCTCCGCCGGTGACATCTTCCGCGCCTGCCAGACCAAGGACGCCCCGATCCGCGACTGGGTGAAGCTGGCCGTCACCCGCGCCCGTGCCACCGGCGACCCGGCCGTCTTCTGGCTGGACGAGGGCCGCGCCCACGACGCCAACCTGATCGCCAAGGTGAAGCAGTACCTGCCGGAGCACGACACCGAGGGCCTGGACATCAGGATCCTCTCCCCGGTCGAGGCGACCAAGCTGTCGGTGGAGCGCATCCGCCGCGGCGAGAACACCATCTCGGTCACCGGCAACGTGCTGCGCGACTACCTGACCGACCTCTTCCCGATCCTGGAGCTGGGCACCAGCGCCAAGATGCTGTCGGTCGTCCCGCTGATGGCGGGCGGCGGCCTCTTCGAGACCGGTGCCGGCGGCTCGGCCCCGAAGCACGTGCAGCAGCTGGTCAAGGAGGACTACCTGCGCTGGGACTCCCTCGGCGAGTTCTTCGCCCTGGTGCCGTCCCTGGAGCAGTACGCCGAGACGACCGGCAACACCAAGGCCCGGGTCCTCGCCGACGCCCTCGACCGCGCCACGGCGACGTTCCTCAACGAGGACAAGTCCCCGACCCGTCGCGTCGGCGGCATCGACAACCGCGGCAGCCACTTCTTCCTGTCCCTGTACTGGGCGCAGGAGCTGGCCAAGCAGACCGACGACGCGGACCTGGCCAAGGCCTTCGCCCCGCTCGCCGAGACGCTCACCGCCGCCGAGCAGAAGATCGTCGACGAGCTGAACGCCGTCCAGGGCAAGCCCGCCGAGATCGGCGGCTACTACCAGCCCGACCCGGCCAAGGCCGCCACGGTCATGCGCCCGTCGGCCACCTGGAACGAGGCGCTGGCGTCCCTCGCCTGATCCTCATCCGTCCCCCGGCACCCCGTCTCCGTACCCGCGGAGGCGGGGTGTCCGTCTGTGCCGTCCGAGCCCCCGGAGCCGCCCCGTGACCGACGCCCCGCCCGCCTTCGAGCTGCTGCCCGGCGCTCCCGGGTCCCCCGTGATCCTCCACGTGCCGCATTCCTCCCGTGAGATCCCCGCCGACGTCCGCACCGGCATCGTGCTCACGGACGCCGCGCTGGAGCGGGAGCTGGACCACATGACCGACGCACACACCGCCGAGATCGCCGAGCGGGCCGCCGAGCTGGCCGCCCTCACGCCCTGGCGGTTCGTGAACCGGACGTCGCGGCTGGTCGTCGACCCGGAGCGGTTCCCGGACGAACGGGAGGAGATGGCCGCCGTCGGCATGGGCGCCGTGTACACGCGGACCTCGCACCGCGAGGTGCTGCGCGCCGCCGGCACCGACCCCGGGCCGCTGGTCGAACGCTACTTCCGGCCGTACGCGCGGGCGATGACCGAGGCGGTCGCCGACCGGCTGGCGGCGACCGGGCGGGCCGTGGTCGTCGACGTGCACTCCTACCCCACCGAGCCGCTCCCCTACGAGCTGCACGGCGCGGGCCCGCGCCCGGCGGTCTGCCTCGGCACCGACTCCTTCCACACCCCGCCCGGGCTGCTCGCGGCGGCCCGGGCGGCGTTCGAGCCGTGCGGGGAGACGGGCCTGGACAGCCCCTTCGGGGGGACGTACGTGCCGCTGGACTTCTACGGGCGGCGGCACGAGGTCCGCGCGCTGATGGTGGAGATCCGCCGGGACACCTACATGACCGAGCCCGGCGGCCCGGCCGGGCCCGGTTTGTCCCGCCTCGCGGAGTCCCTGACGGCGCTGGTCGACGCCGTGTCCGCCTGACCGCCGGCGCCCCCGGCCGGTGCACGCCCACGCGAGGGCCTTCCGGGCGCGCGGCGAGGGTGGGGGCGTCCACCTTCGCCGACCGGCCCGAGCACACGGACCCGGCTGCGGCGCGCGGTCGCTGGGGCGTCCACGGCCGCGCGCGGGCACCCGTCCGACCGCCGCCGGGTCAGGCGCGCAGCCACTCCGTCACGACCACCTCGCCGCCGGTCCGCAGCCGCAGCGCGAACGGGCCCGCGGGCGGGGCGTCGCCGGTGAACCGGCCCATGTCGTCGGCGGTCAGCCGGGCGTGCGCCCGCGGACCGCTCAGCACCTCGATCCCGGCCGGGCCCGGCGGCAGCACCTGGCCGATCAGGCCGTCCGCGGTGACCTCCACGTCGACGGTCACGCCGTCGCTGCGGAAGGTCAGCATCCGCGGCGGGTCCGTCTCCCCCCGGACCGGGATGGCGTCGACCAGCGAGTCGAAGGTCAGCTCGGCGACGCGGGCGTCGAGGTCGTGCAGCGCGAAGGCGTCGACGGCGACCTGACGCAGGCCGGCCGGAACCGGGTCCAGGATCGCGGCCGCCTGCCGCAGCTCCTCCTCCAGCAGGCCGTCGTCCGGGTCGTCGTCCACGAACGCCTCCCCGAGAAGTCCGTCGCGGGGCTCGTCGAAGTCGTCGAGCCCGTCGAAGTCGTCGTGCCGGTCGCTCATGCCGTCCCCCGTGTCTCCAGCCGGGCCCGCAGCCGGCGCAGACAGCGCTGCCGCATGGGTCCGATGCTGCCCACCGCGATCCCCAGCGCGGCGGACACCTCCTGATAGCTGGGCGGCGGCGAGGCGATCAGCACCCGCAGCAACTGGCGGCACCGCTCGCCCAGTTCCTCGAACTCCTGCCACAGCCGGCGCACCCGCTCGGTCTGCGCGGCGGCCTCCTCGGAGTCGAGCACCGACTCCTCCGGCGTACGGTCCTCGCTCGGCCGGTCGAGCAGCTGCGGGTCGTCCGTCGGCGTCCACCGCTTCGAGGCCCGCAGCAGCTTCAGGCACTCGTGGCGCGCCGTGCTCGCCAGCCAGGAGCCGGTCTTCTCCGGTTCGCGGATCCGCCCCAGGTGCTGGGCGAACCGGAACCAGGCGGTCTGGTACACCTCGTGCGCGTCGGCGTCGGACAGCCCGTGCGCCCGCACGACGGACCACACCAGCGGGCCGAGCCCGTCCACCAGTGACTTCCAGGCCGCCGCGTCCCCGTCGGCGGCCGACTGGACGAGCGCCCCGACATGTGCACGGTCCACGGTCCCACCCCTCGTGTACGACACGTCATCGTACGCCGTGGAGCGAGTACTTCCGGCCGCCGTCAGGACGCTCACGACCCGCCGGCCGACGGGTCGACGGTGACCGGGTGCCAGGTGGGCGGCAGCAGCGCGGGGACGTGCGCGCCCCGCACCTCCGCGTACTCGGTGTTGGCCGCGAGGAGCTGCGTGCGGGCCGCGCGCGGGTCGCTCTCCTTGTGGGCCGTCATGTGGGCGGCGACGAGACCCGCGACCACGGGGGTGGCGAACGAGGTGCCGCTCCACTGCGCGTGCCCCTCGAACATCACCTGGTCCGGCTTGGCGGGCGCCTCACCCGGTTCGCTCAGCACCCCGTTGTGCCGGGGGTACTGGCAGGTGCAGGGGTAGGCGAACCCGAACCGGCAGGCGTCGTAGGTGGAGTGCTGGTAGACGTACGGCACGGGGGTCCCGAAGCCGGTCAGCGCGCTGGTGAGGCGCTCGCCCGGGGCGTAGACCTTGACCCAGCCGCCGTGGTTGGAGAAGCAGGCGCCGAACTCGCCGTCGGAGCGCAGCGCGCCGACCGACAGCACCGAGTTCTCCCAGCCGGGCAGGTCGGCGTAGGCGGCGGGCCAGAACGGCGTGGCGCTGGCGTTGTTGCCGGCGGCGGCGACGAGCAGGGTGCGCTGGTCGCGCAGTTCCTCCATGAAGGCGTGCACCCCGAGCAGCCCGTCCACGCGGCCGTTGGATGTGCCCGCGGAGAGGCTGAGGACCTCGGGCCAGCCGCCGCGGTCGACGGCCTCGAAGAGCTTCTCGCCCAGCTCGGACTCCAGGATGGCCCCGGCGTCGTTGAGCGTGCCCAGGACGGTCACGTCGGTGTTGGGGGCGACGGCGGCGACGAGCCCGGCGATGAAGGTGCCGTGGCCGACGTACTGCAGCAGGACGCCGTCGTCGTCGCACTCCTTGAGCTGGGCGTCACCGTCGGTGTGGGCCAGCAGCGGGTAGGAGCGGTAGTCGTTCATGAGGCCGGTGTCGATGACGAGGACGCCCACGGCGGTCTCCTCGTCGTACGGCGTACCGGCGGCGGCCGGGTTCGGCGGCTCGCTGACCGGGACCGGCACGGGTTCGTCGCCGGGGCAGGCGTTGACGGCGATGGAGACGACGTGGTTGCGGCTGATCAGCCGGCGGCCCGCGCGGCCCTCCACGGTCCGCAGGGAGCGCAGGGCGTGGGCGACGGTGGAGTCGGTGCCGCGGTCGCCCTCGTCTGCCTCGCCCACCCGGATGCGGGTGATGCCGGTGCGGTTGGTCTCGGGGCCGGTGCGGCGCACGGAGTCCGAGGTGAGTCCGGACATCGCGGTGAAGTGGTCGCGCACGGTGTCCTCGACGATGCGGGCCTCTTCGCCGTCGCGGGCGAGGACGACGCCCTTCTCGTAGAAGAACTCGGCGGAGTCGTCCGGGCCCATCGCCAGCGGAATGTCCGGCATGGAGCGCTGGATCTGGTCGAACTGCTCGTGGAATCGCTGTGGTGCCATGGCATGTCCTCCACGTCGGCGGCGGTGACGGCGGTCGGGGCCGCGTCCGGCTGCGGTCTGGCTGCGGTCGGGGCCGCGCTCGTCAATCAGAGTCCCGGGGCAGCCGATTGATACAGACTCGAACCTGTGGGGTGTGGTTCCGGAGCACTACCATCCGTGGGGTGACGGCGGGAAACGACTCGGTTCTCCAACTGCTGCCCATGGTGTTCGCCGCCCCCAACGAAGCGCTGGCGCGGGCGGAGGAACTGCTCGCGGCCGATCCGTCGCCGCTGCACGCCTCGGTCGCCCACCAGGTGATCGGCATCTGGCAGCGGGACTTCGGCGACACCCGGCGGGCCCTGGCCCAGCTGCGGCGCTCCCGGGATCTGGCCGCCCGCGCGGACTCGCCCGAGCGGGAGGCGGACGTACTGGCCACGCTCGGGGTCGCGTTGGTGCATTCCGGGCGCACGCGGGAGGGGCTGGCCGCGTTCGAGCGGGGCGTGGCGCGTGGGACCGGGCACACCAGGGCGCGGGTGCTGTACCGGCGGGCGTACGTCTGGTGGGTGCTCGGGCGGCACGGCGAGGCGCTGGAGGACGTGCGGCGGGCGATCCCGGTGCTGCGGCAGGCGGACGACGTGATCTGGACGGCGCGGGCGCTGACGCTGCGGGCGACCGTGCACCTGGCGCTGGGCTCGGTGGAGCGCGCGGACGCGGACTTCACGGCGGCGGAACGGCTGTGGGACACCACCGGCCAGGAGCACGACAAGGCGGACGCGGTGGAGAGCCGGGGCCTGGCGGCGTTCCGGTCCGGTGACGTGCCGGCGGCGCTGCGGCTGCTCGACGAGGCGGAGGAGCGGTACGCGAAGCTGGGCACGCCGACGTTCATGCTCACCATCCGGCGGTGCGAGGTGCTGATGGCGGCGGGGCTGGCCACGGAGGCGCTGGCCGAGGCGGACGCGGCGACGGCCGCGCTGGACGGGATCGGCGGGCAGTCCACCCGCAGGGCCGAGTTGCTGCTGGTCGCCGCGCGGGCGGCCCGGCTGGCGGGCGAGCCGCGGACCTCGCTGGCGCGCGCGGCTCTGGCGGTGCGGCTGTTCGCCGGACAGCGGCGCACCTGGTACGAGACGCACGCCCGGCTGGTGCTGCTGGAGGCGCGGGTCGCCACGGGGCGGGCGTCGGGGCGGCTGGTCGCGGACGCGGCGGCGGTGGCCGAACGGCTGGCCGCCTTCGGGGCGCCGGCCGCGCCGGAGGCGTCGCTGCTCGCGGGCCGGATCGCGCTCGGTCTCGGCTGGACGGCGGACGCGGAACGGCATCTGGCGGTCGCCGCGCGCAGCCGGCACGGCGGGCCGCCGCTGGCGCGGATGACCGGCTGGGCGGCGCAGGCGCTGCGGGCCCGGGCGGCGGGGTCGGCGCGCGGGGTGCTGGAGGCGTGCCGGCGGGGCCTGGACGTGCTCGACGACCACCGGATGACGCTGGGCGCCTCGGAGCTGCGGGCCCGGGCCACGGCGCAGGGGGCCGAACTGGCGGCGCTCGCGCAGCAGGCCAGCCTGGTGTCGGGCGGGCCGCGGCGGCTGCTGGTGTGGAGCGAGCGCTGGCGGGCGACCGTGCTGACGGCGCCGCCGACCCGGCCGCCGGCCGATCCCGCGCTGCTGAGCGGCATGACGGCGTTCCGGGAGATCGCCGCCCGCGCGGAGGAGGCCCGCACGGACGGCGGCCGGCCCGTCCCCGCCCTGGAGCGCGAACAGCGGCGTCTGGAGCGGGAGATCCGCTCCCGCACCCTGCACATGCGGGGCGGGGCGCCCGGCGACGGAGACCGGTTCGACGTCGGGCGGCTGCTGCGGCGGCTGGGGGACGGCGTACGGCTGGTGGAACTGGCCGTGCTCGACGGGCGCGTGCACGTGCTGCTGTGCGGACGGGGGCGGGTGCGGCGGTTCGAGGCCGGGCTGCTGGCGGAGGCGGAACGGGAGGCGGAGCACGTGCAGGCCGGGCTGCGGCGGCTGGCCCACCCGGGGGCGGAGGCGCGGCTGCCCCTGGTGGAGGCGGCCGGCGCGCGCCTGCAGCAGCTGCTGCTCGGCCCCGCCGCGGCCCACCTCGGCTCCGGTCCGGTGGTGGTGGTCCCGCCCGGCCGCCTGCACCGGGTGCCGTGGGCCCTGCTGCCCGCGCTGCGCGAGCGGGTGCTCAGCGTGTCGCCGTCGGCGAGCAGCTGGCTCCGCGCGAGCGACACGGCCCCACCGCCCGGCGGCCGCCAGGTCCTGGTCCGCGGCCCGGGACTGGCGAGCGGCGGCGCCGAGGTGACGGAGCTGGCGGAGCGGTACGGGGCGGCGGGGAGGCACACGTCGGGCTTGGCGGCACCGGACGCCACGACTCCGGGCGCGCCCGGCACCGGCGTGTACAGGGGGCCGGTGGGTCGGACGGACGAGCCGCCCGACGGCGCGGAGGCGACGCCGGACCGCATGGACGGGACGCCCGGCCACGCGGTCGGGACCCCCGACCGGACGGACCGGGCGCACGGCCCGGCCCACGCGTACGGCGTGCCGGGCGGCGGGGCCGGGGCCCCCGACCGTCCCGTGCCGCGGCCCACCGTGCTGGAGGGCGACGCGGCGCGGGTGCCGCGCGTGTTGCGGGAGTTGGACGGGGCCGCGTTGGCGCACATCGCCGCGCACGGCACCTTCCGTGCGGACAGCCCGCTGTTCTCGTCGCTGCGCATGGCGGACGGGCCGCTCATCGTGCACGACCTGGAGCGCCTCGACCGCAGCCCGTACCGGATCATCCTCTCCTGCTGCGACACCGCGCGGTTCGCGTCGGTCGGCGCGGACGAGCTGCTCGGGCTGGTCACCGCGCTGCTGCCGCTGGGTACGGCAGGCGTGGTGGCGTGCAGCGCGCCCGTCAACGACGCCGCGGTGGTGCCGCTGATGCTCACCCTGCACAAGGGCCTGGACGCCGGTCTGTCGCTGGCGGAGGCGCTGCGCGACGCGCGAGCCGCGCTGCCAAGCGACGCGGTGCACCAGGCGACCGGCTGGGCCTTCTCGGCGTTCGGGGCGGCCTGAGACCCGGCCGCCGACCGCCTCAGGCGGGCTGGGACTCGGGCAGGTCCATCAGCCAGGGCAGGGCGCCGCGGTCACCGGCGCCGAGGCGAGTGTAGGCGCCGTAGAGGTGGTTGCCGACGGTGCGGACGGACAGGGTGAGCCGCTCCGCGATCTGCCGGTTGCTCAGACCCGCGGCGGCCAGGGTGACGATCTGCCGCTGACGGGCGGTGAGTTCGCCGAGCACCAGTCCGGACAGGGCCGGGGTGCGGGCGCCCTGACAGCGCCTGGCGAGGGCGACGGCGCGGGTGCGGGCGGTGCGGGCTGCGCGCGCGTCGCGGTGGGCGGGCACCGCCTGGGCGTGCGCCTCGGCCGCGAACAGCAGGAAGCCGCGCCGCTCCAGCTCCTCGGCCACCCGGTCGAGCGCGGGTCCGTCCTCGCGGGCGAGGGCGTCGGCGTGCTCGGCGAAGACGCCGGTCAGCCGCCCGGCGGCCCGGTCGGGGGCGCCGAGCCGTACGGCGTCGTACGGGTCACCGGAACCGGCCGCCCGGACGGCCTCGTCGAGGTCGCCGCGCGCGGCGGCGGCCCAGGCGGTCGTACCGTGGCTCTCCGCCGGTGTCTCACCCGACTGGGCGGTGGCCAGGGCGAGTTCATTGAGGCAGGAGGAGTCGTCGAGGCTCGTCCGCAGTCCCTCCCGGGCCCACGCGGCGGCCTCGCTCAGCCGCCCGCGCAACCGGGCGAACCGGGCGCGCAGCGCCGCGTACCCGGCGGGCAGCGGCTCTCCCTCGGCCGCCAGCCACTCCCCCACCGGCGTCTCCAGCTCCCGTACGTCGGCCTGTTCGATGCGCAGCGCGAGGGCGGCCCGCTCCGCCTCCAGGGCGGGTCCGCGCTGGTCGGGGGTGCGGGCCAGGCGCCGGGCGCGCAGCCGGCCCGCGGCGGCGCGCAGGACCGGGCCGTGCAGGGGGTGGGCGAGCCGCGCGGCGCCCCGGTCGTCGACCGTGACCAGGCCGTCGGCCTCCAGGCGCTCCAGGATCGGTACGTCGAGGGCGTCCGGGTCCAGGGGCAGGGGCTCGGCGAAGGCCAGGCGTTCGAGGGTCTCGCGCTCCTCGGCGCGCTCGCGGCTGAGGAGGTGCGCGATGCGTTCCCGCACCCCCACGGTGATCGGTACGGGCCCCCGCCAGGCCCGCTGGTCCGTACCGGGCACCGGCACGAGCAGGCCGTGCTCGCGCACGGCGGTCAGCAGGTCGCGGAGCAGCCGCAGGTCTCCCCGGCACAGGCGGTGCAGCCGGTCGGCGGTGAGGGGTTCCAGACCGGTGCCCGCTTCCGCCGTGAGCAGTTCGGCGGTCTCCTCGCGGGGCAGCGGCTCCAGGACGAGGCGCGGCAGCAGTTCGCCCGACCACAGCCGGGACACCGCGCCCGGTACGGCGGCACCCTCGGTGGCGACCACCAGGAGGCGGGTGCGGCCGTGCACGGCGAGCTGGTGCACCAGGGCGGCGGAGGCGCTGTCGAGCAGGTGCGCGTCGTCGACCAGCAGCAGCCGTACGCCGGACAGCAGGTGTACCGCGCGGTGCAGCGTAACGCCTTCGGGCAGCAGGTGGGCGAAGGCGGCGAAGGGGATGTCCCGGGCCTCGGGCGTGCCGGCGGCGCGGGCGCAGTCCAGGCCGCGCAGGGCCTCGGTCACGAGCCTGGTCTTGCCGAAGCCCGCCGGGCCCGTCACCACGAGGCCGCCGCGTCCGGCGGCCACGGACCGGCGCACCAGTTCCAGTTCGTCCGTCCGCCCGGTGAACGGCCAGTGCTTCCGAAGCGTCTTCGCGTCCCGCAGAGAAGTCGTCACGACAACATGAGCCGGCTTGCTCATCCCTGATACAGGGTGACTTGAGTACCCCCCGACTCAGGCGCCGGATCCGGGCCGGACGGCAGTCTGGGGGCCATGACCGCACGCTACTGCTCGCTCGCGCAGCAGCCGCTCCCCGCGTTCGCGCCGGGGCTGGCCGCCGAGCGTGTCGCCGCGCTCGTCGGCGGGCAGCGGATGTGGGTCGACGGAACCGTTCTGCACTACTGCTTCCTGGGCGGCGACACCGACGACTCGGTGGTCCCGATGCGGGGGTCCGGCCGGCCGCGGCGGGAATCGTGGGTGGGGACCGAGGAGCAGCGGGACGTGGTGCGCGACTGCTTCCGGGAGTGGCGGGACCTCGGCATCGGGGTCGGTCTCACCGAGGTGCGGGACCGCTCGGAGGCGGAGCTGCGCATCGGCTTCCAGCCCGGTGACGGATCCTGGTCGGCGATCGGCAAGGACGCGCTCCGGGTCGGTCTGAACGACCGCACGATGAACTTCGGCTGGGACCTGACCGCGCCGGGTGAGCGTGCGACGGCCCTGCACCAGATCGGGCACGCGCTCGGCATGCTGCACGAGCACCAGAGCCCGTTCGCGGGCATCCTCTGGGACGACGAGGCGGTCTACGCCGAGCTGGCGGGCCCGCCCAACCACTGGAGCCGGGAGCGGACCTTCCACAACATCCTGCGCAAGCTCGACGGCGACGAGGCCAACGGACCGGTATGGGACCCGCAGTCGATCATGGAGTACCCCTTCCCGTCGGGTCTGATACTGGAGCCCGAGCACTACCGCTCCGGCCTCCAGCCGCCCGGCACCCTGTCCGCCGCCGACAAGGAGTTCGCCCTGCGCTGGTACCCGCCCACCGCCCGGCCGGGTCCGCTGGTGCCGTTCCGTTCGGTACCGCTCGGCCTCGGGCCCGGCGAGCAGGCCGACTTCCGTCTGGACCCGCCGGAGACCCGCGAGTACACCGTCGGCACCTTCGGGGACAGCGACGCCGTCGTCGTGGTCTTCGAGGAGCGGGACGGCGTGCCCCGCTTCCTCGCGGGACAGGACGACGGCGGCACCTCCCGCAACGCCACCCTCAGGGCCCGTTTCGTCAAGGGCCGCCGCTATGTCGTCCGGGTGCGCCTGTACTCCTCGTGGGGTGCGGGCGAGACCGCGGTCATGTGCTGGTGACCGCGGGACTCAGGGACACCCGGGCGCCGCGGCCACGGTCCGGCACCGGGGGCCGGCCGCCGTACGCCACCTTCGGGGGAGGGTGACGTACGGCGGCACACGCCGTGTCCGCCGCTGGGGGGCGGCGGGCACGGCGGCTTACGCGGAGCGGGGCCGGCGTGGCCGGCGTACGGGGGCGCCCGTCAAGAAAAGGGCCCCCGCGAGCTGTCGCCCGCGAGGACCCTTCACCACCGTCGGGACGACAGGATTTGAACCTGCGACCCCTTGACCCCCAGTCAAGTGCGCTACCAAGCTGCGCCACGTCCCGGTGGGCGATCCACGGAATTCCGTGATCGCGCTGGTCAACCCTACCTCATCCAGGGAACGGGGCCCGCCGGTTCGCGCCGGCCGTCCCGATGATCACATCGCGAGACGGCTTTGCGTCATGCGGCCGGCCAGGCGTTACCTCGCACGGTGCGAACCGAACGACCCGAACAAGCCAGTACCGACCTCACCGCCGACCGCTCCGCGCGGCGGGCCGTGACCGTCTTCCCGATCCTCGTCCTCGTGGCCGGCGCGCTCGGCTTGCTGTTCCCCGGAAGCTTCACCGGGTGGAGCGAGGCCGTGCCGTACCTGCTGGGCGTCGTGATGTTCTGCATGGGCATCACCATGACCCCGGAGGACTTCCGCGGGGTCGCCAGGCGTCCCTGGGCGGTGGCCCTGGGGCTGGTCGCGCACTACGTCATCATGCCCGGCCTCGGCTGGGCCGTGGCCCACCTGCTCGACCTCCCCCCGCAGCTCGCGGCCGGCGTGATCCTGGTCGGCTGTGCGCCCAGCGGCACGGCCTCCAACGTGGTGACGTACCTCGCTCGCGGTGACGTCGCCCTCTCCGTCTCCGTCGCCACCGTCTCCACGCTGGTCGCGCCGCTGGTCACCCCGCCGCTGACGCTGCTGCTGGCCGGCGAGTACCTCCCGGTGGACGCCGGGTCCATGGTGACCGACATCCTCAAGACGGTCCTGCTGCCGGTCCTCGCGGGCGTCGTCGTACGGCTGCTCGCGGGGCGGTACGTGCAGCGGGCGCTGCCGGCGCTGCCCTGGCTGTCGGCGCTGACCATCGCCGTGATCGTCGCGGTGGTCGTGGCGGGCAGCGCGGACGCCATCAAGTCGGCCGCCGGGCTGGTGTTCGTCGCGGTGGTCCTGCACAACGGCCTCGGCCTGGCCCTCGGTTACGGGGCGGGCCGCCTCGGCCGGCTCGGTGAGCCCGGCAGCCGGGCGATGGCCTTCGAGGTGGGCATGCAGAACTCCGGCCTCGCGGCATCCCTGGCCACCGCCCACTTCAGCCCCCTGGCGGCCCTCCCCGCCGCGGTCTTCTCCGTCTGGCACAACATCTCCGGCGCGCTGACAGCCGCATGGCTGTCACGCCGGGGGCGATAGGACGACGGCGGTCGGCCGGGTCGGCCGTACGACGGGTCTCGCCGCGGATTCCGGACCCGGGCACGCACCGGGGCGGCCTCCGCCCGTGGGACCCGCCGCCCCGGTCGTACTACGCCCCCTGGGCTCCCCCGCAGGTACGGCGCGGGCCCACCGCCCATGCTGATCGCGGTCGGCAGCAGGCCGCCGAGGCCGACGCCGGCCAGGGTCCGGCCGAGGCCGAAGACGGTGACGCCGTCCGCGACCGCGCAGAGCCCGGAGGCCAGCGAGAACAGGGCGACGCAGGAGACCATCAGCTTCTTGCGGCCGATCCGGTCGGCCACCGTGCCCGCGGTGAGCGCGCCGACCAGCATGCCGAAGGTGGCGTAGCTGCCGAGGTCGCCGGCCTGCCCCGAGGTGATGCCGAGCGCCTTCTCCTCGAGCATGTGGGGCGGCACCGAGCCGTAGATGAACATGTCCAGGCCGTCGAAGAGCACGGCGAGCCAGCAGAGGCCGACGACCAGCAGGGCCAACGCCCCCTGTCAGCCGACTGTCGGTGTGCCGTGGGTGTGGAAGGACTCGATGGTCCGCAGGCCCCACGCCTGTCCCTTGGCGCGCTCGGCCTCGGTCCAGGTGACGAGCGGCCAGTCGGGCGCCAGCACCAGCCGGGTGAGCGGGTTGCACAGCTCGATGCGGTTGCCGCCGGGCTCGTAGACGTACAGGAAGAACGTCTGCTGGATGGCGTGCTTGTGCGGTCCGGTCTCGATGAACACACCGGTGTCGACGGCGAGGTCGGCGGCGCGCAGGATGTCCTCGCGGGTGTCGGCCGCGAAGGCGATGTGGTGCAGGCGCCCGGAGGAGCCGGTCCAGTCCTCGGTGTAGACGACGTCGTACGACTTGTCGGTGAAGGTCAGCCAGCGGGCGGCGATCCGCCCGGAGTCGAGGCGGATCTGCTCGGTGGGCCGGGCGCCGAGGAGCTGTTCCTGGAACTCGGCGTTGGCGAGGACGTCGGCGGCGAGGAAGTTGACGTGGTCGAGCCGCCGTACGCCCACGCCCCGGTTGGGTTTGGCCTGCGCCTGGTTCTTCAGCGCCGGCCGCAGTCCCTCCGGCGCCCGGTAGTGCTCGCTCTCCCAGTACAGGGCGTGTTCGTGGCCGTCGGGGTCGGTGGTGACGTAGAGCGGGCCGAGGCCCGGTTCGTCCTCCACCCACTTCCCCGGGCGCCCCGCGGCCTCCAGGGCCGCCACCCGGCGCCGCAGCGCCTCCTCGCCCGAGGCGCGCAGGGCGAGGCGGCCGAGGCCGGCCCGCTCGCGCGCGGTGAGCACCAGGCTGTGGTGTTCGTAGTCGTCGAACGTGCGCAGGTAGACGGTGTCGCCGTCCTGGCCGTTGACGGTGAGGCCGAGGTAGTCCGTGAAGAAGGCGACGCTGGCGTCCAGGTCGGGGGTGAAGAGCTGGGCGTGGCCGACATGGGCGATGTCACGAAGCGGCGGAGTCACGGTGCCCTCCAGGGCGTTGTGCGGGGACCGCCCGCCGCGGCGGACCGGGGGAAGACGGTGCCGTCGAAGATCTTGCGCGCGGTGCGTACGACGGCGGTACGCCGGACCACGGGGCCGGCCGGGTCGACCTGGACGTCGACCTCCAGGAAGCCGGTGGGGTGTTCCACGCGCACGCGGTCGCCGGAGTCGGGGAGTCGCGCGATCCCCTCCGCCACCCCGCCGGGCAGCCGCAGGCCCGCGGCCACGCTCGCCGCGCCCAGGACACCGATGGAGGTGTGGCAGCGCACGGGGATGAAGGTGCGGGTGGCGACCGCGCCGCCGTCCCGCGGCGGGGCCAGCAGGGTGAGCTTGGGCACGGTGGTGCCCTCGACGTCGCCGAGGCCCATCAGGCGCCCGGCGGCCGACCGTATCTCGCGCAGGCGGCCGGCGAGCACCGCGTCCTCCTCCAGTGCCGCGGGTGTCTCGTGGCCGCCGGCCCCGAGCGCGGCTGCCGGGATCAGCACGACCGGCATGCCGTTGTCGACGCAGGTCACCTCGGTGCCGGCGACGGTGTCGCGGACGTTGCCCGTGGGCAGCAGCGGGCCGGCGCCCTGCGGGAACTCGATGACGATGGCGGCGGCGGTCCCGGGCACCCCGGAGATCGCGGCGGTGCCGGTGGGGTCGACCCGCCCGCCCGGGGTCGGGAAGGTGGCGACGGCGAGTTCACCCGTGTTGAGCATCCGGATGCGTACGGAGGTCTCGGTGTCCCCGGCCGGAACGAGGCCGCGCTCCACGGCGAACGGGCCCACTCCGGCGAGGAGGTTGCCGCAGTTCTGCCGGTCGGTGACCTCGGGAGCGTCCACCGCGACCTGGAGGAACAGGTAGTCGACGTCGGCGTCCGGGTCCGCCGAGCCGGAGACCACGGCGACCTTGCTGGTCAGCGGGTGGGCGCCGCCGAGCCCGTCGATCTGGCGCGGGTCGGGGCTGCCCATGACGCGCAGCAGCAGGGCGTCGCGGGCGGCGGGTTCCGCGGGCAGGTCGCCGGCGAGGAAGTAGGCGCCCTTGGAGGTGCCGCCGCGCATCAGTGTGCAGCGCACCCCCTCGGGGACGCTCATGACGGCTCCCCGGGGGCGGACGTGTACTCCTCGTACGACTGGTAGGTCACGCCGAGTTGCGCGAGCTTCTCCCGCAACCCGTAGCGGTCCAGGCCCAGTTGGCCGTCGAGGAAGGCGGCGCGGGCACCGGCCTCCTTCGCCTCGCGGGCCTCGGACGCCTCGGCGGTCCGCCGGGCCCGTTCGCGGGGGACGACCACCACGCCGTCGTCGTCGGCCACGATCACGTCGCCGGGGCGGATCACCTGGCCGTCGACGGCGACCGGGACGTTGACGGAGCCTCCGGTGGCCTTGACCGTGCCCTGGGCGCTGACCACGCGGGACCAGGCGGCGAAGCCCATCTCCCGCAGCTCCTGGGTGTCGCGGATCCCGGCGTTGATCACCAGGCCGCGTACGCCGCGCCGTTGGAGGGCGGTGGCGAACAGCTCGCCGAACATGCCGTCGGTGGACGGGGAGGTGGTGGTGACGACCAGGACGTCGCCCTCGCCGCACTGCTCGACGGCGGCGTGGATCATCAGGTTGTCGCCGGGCCAGCCGAGGACGGTGACGGCGGTGCCGGCGATCCGTACGCCCTGCTGGACCGGGCGCAGTCCGGGCCCGAGCAGTCCGGTGCGGCCCATCGCCTCGCCGACCGTGGCGACGCCGTACCCGGCGAGCGCCTCGACGTCGGCGGCGTCGGCCTTCGGGGGGTTGGTGACGACGACGCCGTTCATGCCAGCTCCTTCGCGATCTGCGGGTAGGGGCGCATGTACGCCTCGGCCATGGTCGTGTGGGCGAGTCCCAGGTTGGGGCCCGCGTTGCGCTTGAGCTGGACACCGCGGCGGACGGCGAGGTCGGTGTAGTAGTCCCACAGGTGCCGCTGGGCGGCGAGGCACTCCATGGCCTGGCGCTTGGTCTCCCACACCTCGGTGATGTCGAGCAGCACCTCGGGCCGGAAGCCGCTCATCTCGGGCTGGTGGGGCTCGAAGTAGAAGACGGGCGGGGCGCCGATGATCTCGCCCTCGGCCGGGTAGCCGATGGCCTGGGCGAGGACGCGGGCCTGGAGGGCGAGGCGGTTGGCGGCCGGGTGGTCGCCGTTGTAGGGGTCCTCGACGGGGTGGGTGAGCACGACGTCGGGCTGGGTGGCGCGGTAGACCTCGACGAGGCGGTCGGTCAGTTCGGGGGTGGCGGTCAGCGGATAGTCGCCGGCGTCGAAGAAGCGGACCTCGGCGCCGAGGGCGGCGGCGGCCCGCTCGGCCTCGTCCCGGCGGAGTGCCTTGATCTCCGCCAGCGTCCTCCCCTCCCGCCAGGCCTTGGCGGACTCGCCGCGCTCGCCGAAGGTCAGGCAGGCGATGGTGACCTTCTCGCCGCGTGCGGCGGCCAGGGCGAGGGCGCCGCCCGCCCGCCACACGAAGTCACCGGCGTGCGCGGTGACGACCAGGGTCGAACGGGCGAGGGTCGAACGGGGGACGGCGGCGGGCGCGTTGCCGTGGGTCATGCTCGGGTCTCCTTGCTGGACAGAGGCGCCCGCCTCGTGTGTGCGTCAGTCGCGCAGCGCCTCGATCACACTGGTGAGGTGGGCCCGGACGGCCGCCTCGGCGGCCTGGGGGTCCCTGGCCTCGATCGCCTCGATCATGGCCAGGTGCTCGTTCAGGGATTGCTGTGGACGCCCGGGGCGCAGTGCCAGCTGGAAGCGGTGGCGCACCAGTTGGGCGTTGAGCCGTTCCAGCAGTTCCACGGCCGTGTGCTGGCCGGAGAACTCCCGGATCCTGGCGTGGAGTTCGTGGTTGAGGTCCGAGTAGGTCAGCGGTTCGCCCGCGGCCACGGCCTTGCGCATCGCCGAACCCAGCTCCTTCAGCTGGGCGAGTTGCCCGTCGTCGACGGCCGCGGCGGCCTTGGCCGCGCAGAGCCCTTCGAGGACCAGGCGGCATTCGGTGATGGCGACCGCCTCCTCCACGGTCACCACCCGTACGCGTGAACCGCGGTTGCGGATGCGCTCGACGAGCCCCTGGGCCTCCAGGTCGATCAGCGCGGCCCGGATACTGGCCCGGGTCACGCCGAACTGCTCGGCGAGTTCGTTCTCCACCAGCCGCTGCGCGGGTGCCATGTCGCCGCGCAGGATCGCCTGCCGCAGCTGGCCGAGCGCAAGCTGTTTGGCCTGCTCCCCGGTGCCCGGACGGGCTTGGTTCGGCATGGTCGCCCTCCCTGAGTGAGTGCCTGTCGAACGTAAATCTAGCCAGACAAGATTGTCAACGATTTTGTTGGCGTTTACGGAGTGTCGTAGCACCCGGCCGGTTTCCGCACACCCTGTCTCCCCCGCGCCGCCGTGCGCCCCGGCTAGCGTCGCGGCATGACCCACAGCTTCGTCGTCCATGTGCCCGACGCGGAACTCGAACCCGAGCCGCTCTCCCCCGACCAGATCGTCTCCGGCGCCCCGGAGGTGACGGGCAAGGTGGTCTGGGAGTCGGCGGACGGCAGGCAGGTGCGGGGCATCTGGCAGATCACGCCGGGCGTGGTCACCGACACCGAGGCGGACGAGCTGTTCGTCGTGCTCAGCGGCTCGGCCACCATCGAGGTCGCGGGCGGCCCGACGCTGCGGGTCGGGCCCGGGGACCTGGCCGTGCTGCGCGAGGGCGACCGTACGACGTGGACGGTGCACGAGACGCTGCGCAAGGCGTACGCGATCAACCTCGGCGGCTCGTGAGGTCCAGCCGTTGCCCGGAGCTTTGTCCTGTCAAAAGGTTGACATGATGCCGACGCCCGCCCAGGGTGGCCTGGACAGATCACGGACAGGTCCGAAGAGGGGCTCTCATGGTCGACGCACTCGGGGTCGCCGTCGTCGGTTTCGGCTGGATGGGCCGGGTGCACACCCAGGCGTACGCCCGGGTCCGGCACCACTACCCACGGCTCGCCCTGCGGCCGGAGCTGGTGACGGTCGCGGAGGAGGTGCCGGGGCGGGCCGAGGAGGCCGCCGAGCAGTTCGGGTTCGCCTCGACGACCCGTGACTGGCGGGAGGTGGCCGCCGACCCGCGCGTGGGCGCGGTCAGCATCACCGCGCCGAACTTCCTGCACCGCGAGATCGCCGTGGCGATGGCGGAGGCCGGCAAGCACATCTGGATCGAGAAGCCGGTCGGCCTGACCACCGGCGACGCCCGCGCGGTCGCGGACGCGGTCGCCGCGGCGGGTGTCCAGGGCGCGGTCGGCTTCAACTACCGCAACGCGCCCGCCGTGGAGGCAGCCCGCGACCTGATCGCCACCGGCGGGATCGGCACCGTCACGCACGTCCGCATCCGCCTCTTCAGCGACTACGCCGCCCATCCCGAGTCCGCGCTCACCTGGCGCTACGAGCGTGCGCGCGGCGGCAGCGGGGTGCTCGGCGACCTGGCCTCGCACGGCGCCGACCTGGCCCGTTTCCTGCTCGGCGACATCGCGTCCCTGACCGCCGACACGGCGATCTTCCTGCCCGAGCGGGCCCGGCCCACCGCCGCGACGGCGGGTCACTCACGGGCCGCGGGCGGCGAGCTGGGGCCGGTCGAGAACGAGGACTACGTCAACTGCCTGCTGCGCTTCGCGTCCGGCGCCCGCGGTGTCCTGGAGGCCTGCCGGGTCTCGGTCGGGGAGCAGAACAACTACGGCTTCGAGGTGCACGGCACCACGGGCGCGGTGTTCTGGGACTTCCGCCGCATGAACGAGCTGGGCGTCAGCCGGGGCACGGGGTACCAGGACCAGCCGGTCTCCACGGTGTACGTCGGCCCCGGGCACGGCGAGTTCGCCGCCTTCCAGCCGGGTGCCGCGAACGCCATGGGCTACGACGACCTCAAGGTGGTGGAGGCGTACCGCTTCCTGCGCTCGGTCGCGGAGGGCGTGCCGCACGGCGCGGGCCTGCCGGACGCCGTGCACAGCGCCGCCGTACTGGAGGCGATGGCGCGGTCGGCGCTGAGCGGCGGCTGGGTCACCCCCGAGGTTCCCGCCTGACCGCGGGCGGGCGACGCGCCCGCACCGCCCACCTGCCGATCACGACCTTCACCGGGGGCAGGACGAGCCAGCCCCACATGGCCGCGGGGCCGATCGCGAGGGCGAGCGGGACGCTGAGCGCGAACACCACGACCGACGCGGCGAGATCCAGGCCGTAGATCAGGAAGCCCTCCTCGGGGACGGTGTCGCCGCGCAGCCAGGGCCGGGCGGCCAGCAGCGCGACCAGAGCGAGGTGCGAGGCGCCCAAGGCGGCCACCGCCGCCGCGTAGACGGCGACGGAGGCCGGCTCGTCGCCGTACTCGGAGATGAGCGTGGTGGGGAAGGGCACGAGGGCGGCGACGCCGAGGCCGAGCAGCGACAGGGTGATCACCTGGCCGTCGACCCGCTCGACGAAGCGGAAGATGCGGCGGTGGTCGCGCCAGAAGACACCGAGCACGACGACGCTCAGCGCGTACGCCCCCAGGTTGGGCACCAAGTCCCGCAGTTCGTCGCGGTACGCCGCCGGGTCGAGGCCGCGGGGCATGGAGAAGTCGAGGACGAGCAGGGTGATGGCGATCGCGAAGACGCCGTCGGCCAGCGCCACCACCCGCTCGGGACCGCCGGCCGGAGTCGATTTCCACATGCCCCCGACGGTAGGAGCGGCACCACGCGGGGCGGCGTCACACGCCCGGGACGCCACGCGACGTCACACGGCCGCGGCGCCGGGCGGCATGTTGTAGGGGGTGACCACCTGGATCGCGGAGGGCAGGGACGGGCCCGCGGGCGGCAGTGCGCCGTGGGCCCGCATCACCGTGCGGCAGGCCTCCCGCAGGTCCTGCCGCAGGTCGTGGTGGAGTACGGCGGACAGGCGGTGCTCGCGCAGCAGGCGGGTGTTGTCCTGGTCGAGGTCGTGGGCGACGAACACCGCGCAGGTGCGGCCCAGGTCGGCGAAGGCCCGCAGCGTGGCGATGTTGCCGCCGCCGATCGAGTAGACCGCGCGGATCTCCGGATCGCGTTCCAGCGCGGCCCGGACCAGGTCGTACTGGGTGGCGTCCAGTCCCTGGCCCCCGGCGATCTCCACGAGGGCGCGCTCCGGGTGCCGGGCGCGCATGACGGCGCGGAAGCCCATCTCGCGCTCCTCCTCGTTGCGGAAGAAGCCGCTGCTGAGGCTGGTGAGGACGTTGCCGGGACGGTCGCCGAGCCACTGGCCCGTCAGATGGGCGGCGGTCGCGCCCGCCGCCCGGTTGTCGATGCCCACGTAGCCGAGCCGGGCGGCGGCGGGCAGGTCCGTCACCAGGGTCACGACGGGCACGCCCGCCGCGGTCAGGCGGCCCACCGCGGCGGCGACCTCGGGGACGTCCGGTGCCTTGAGGATCACTCCCTGCGAGCCGCGCCGGGCGATCCGGTCCAGGGTCGCGGTCAGCCCGCCGGCCGGGCCGGTCTCACGGAAGTGGAAGCGCGAGCGCACGACGGCGGGGTGCAGGGAGGGCAGTTCGGCCTCCAGCGCGGCGCGCACGGCGGTCGAGAAGCGCTCCGGGGACTGCATCACTATGTCGATCATGAAGGTGCGGCCGACCAGCCGGACCTGGGTGCGCTGCCGGTCCAGGTCGGCGATGGCCCGGCGCACCTCGTCCGCAGTGGACTCACGCACCCCGCCTCGGCCGTTGAGCACCCGGTCGACCGTGGCCTCGCTCAGCCCCGCCTGACGTGCGATCTCCCTGATCGGGAAGGGATGGCCCATGCCCGGCTCCTCCGTGACCCGCTCAGTCCCGCGCGGGCGCCTTGAGGGGTTTTTGATGGCTCGCTGCTGGTTGTTCGCGCTGTTTGTCAGGACAAGAATGACAGCACCGTGCCGCCCCTGTCAGCGAAAGGACGGCGTCGTCCGCGGTGGCAACCGGCCACGGCAACCACGCACAAGGAGCAGCGAAAGAACATGCGTATCGGAATCCTCGGCCTCGGCCGCATCGGTGCCTTCCACGCCGAGACCCTCTCCGGACTCGACGCCGTCGACTCGCTGGTCGTCGCCGACCCGTTCGCGGACGCCGCGCGGGCCGCCGCCGACCGGTTCGGCGCCGAGGTCGCCCCCTCGCCCCAGGCGCTGCTGGCCGCCGGCGTGGACGGTGTGGTGGTCGCCGCGGCGACCGACGCCCACCCCGAGCTGATCGTGGCCGCCGTCGAGGCCGGCGTACCGGTCTTCTGCGAGAAGCCCGTCGCCCGGACCATGGCGGAGGGCGTCGACGTGCTCAAGGCGGTCGCGGGCCGCGACGTGCCGGTGCAGATCGGCTTCAACCGGCGCTTCGACGCCGGGTTCACCGCCGCACGGGAGGCGGTGCTGGGGGGCGAGCTGGGCAGGCTGCACACGGTGCGGTCGACCACGCTGGACCCGGCGCCGCCGCCCGCCGCGTACGTCGCCGCCTCCGGTGGCATCTTCCGGGACTGCTCGGTGCACGACTTCGACATCATCCGCTGGGTGACCGGCCGCGAGGTGACCGAGGTGTACGCGGTCGGCGGCAACCGGGGTGCCGAGTACATCAGGGAGGCGGGTGACGCCGACACCACCGGCGCGCTCCTCACCCTGGACGACGGCACGATCGCCGTGGTCTCCAACAGCCGTCACAACGCGCGTGGTCACGACGTCCGCATGGAGCTCCACGGCTTCGCCGACTCCATCGCCGTCGGTCTGGAGGACAGGCTGCCGCTGCGCTCGGTCGAGCCCGGCGTGACCTTCCCGGCGGGCACGCCGCACGACTTCTTCATGGACCGGTTCACCGCCGCCTACCGCGCCGAACTCGGCGCGTTCACCGAGGTCGTCGCGGGCGGGCGGCCCTCGCCCTGCACGATCGAGGACGCGCTGGAGGCGGGCTGGATCGCCGAGGCGTGCACCCTGTCGCTGCACGAGCACCGCCCGGTGACGATCGCGGAGGTGCGGCGGGGCTGACCCCGGACGGGCCCGGTGGGACGACGAGACGACGGGACGACGGGACGACGGGGCGAGGGATCGACGAGCCGGCGGGGTCAGCCCGCCGGCTCGCTGATGTTCACCATCCAGGGGATGCCGAACCGGTCGGTGCACATGCCGAAGACGTCGCCCCACATCTGCTTCTCCAGCGGCACGGCGACGGACCCGCCGGCGGACAGCTTCTCCCAGTAGCCGCGCAGCTCGGCCGCGTCGTCGCCGCTGAGGCTCACCGAGAAGTTGGTCCCCGGCGTGTGGTCCATCCCGGGTGGGGTGTCGGCACCCATCAGGGTGAAGCCGCTCGGGGTCTCCAGCATGGCGTGCATGATCTTGTCGGTGTAGGCGGGGTCGGGCATGCCGGCCGAGCCGAAGGTGTTCAGCGCCAGGGTGCCGCCGAACACCTGCTCGTAGAACTCCATGGCCTGCCGGGCGTCGCCGTCGAAGCTGAGGTAGGGGTTGAGTCGCGAGGTCATGACGCCTCCGGGGTCGGGACGAAAGTGCCGGTGCTGCGCACGCTAGCGCGCACCACCGGCAACGGCCCGCCGGGCGGCGCACCGGCGGGACCCGCCCGCCGGCGCGGCCGGCCTCAGGCGCCGCAGGAGCGCAGGAACTTCCGGGTGCGCACGGCGATGGGCAGCGGCTTGTCGGGCTCGCAGGGGTACATGTCCTGCTCGACGATGGCGAACAGGTCCACGTCCAGTTTCTGGGCGGCGGTGAGCACCGGGCCCAGCTCCGGCACACCGGCCGGCGGTTCGCACATCACGCCGCGCTGTACGGCCGGCCCGAAGGGCACGCCGCCCGCCCGCACCTCGGCGAGGATCTCCGGATCGACCTGCTTGAGGTGCAGGTAGCCGATGCGTTCGCCGTAGGTCTCGATCAGCTTGACGCTGTCGCCGCCGCAGTAGGCGTAGTGGCCGGTGTCCAGGCAGAGGTTGACCAGGCCGGAGTCGGTGGCGTCGAGGAAGCGCTCGACGTGCTCCTCGGTGTCGATGTGGGTGTCGGCGTGCGGGTGGACGACGATGTCCAGGCCGTAGGTGTCGCGCACCTCGCGGGCGAGGCGTTCCATGCCCTGGGTCAGGTGGGTCCACTGCTCGCCGGTCAGCTCCGGCGGCTCCACGATCTCGGCGGTCTTGTCGTCGCGCCAGAAGGACGGGATGACGACCAGGTGCTCGGCGTCCATGGCCCGCGTCAGGGCGGCGACGCGGCCGACCTGTTCCCAGGTGGCGTCCCACTCGGAGGGGCCGCGGTGCAGCCCGCAGAAGATGGTGCCCGCGGAGACCTTGAGCCCGCGCCGGCTCACCTCGTCGGTGAGCCGGGCCGGGTCGGTGGGGAGGTAGCCGTAGGGGCCCAGCTCGATCCAGTCGTACCCGGCCTGAGTGACCTCGTCCAGGAAGCGTTCCCAGGGCACCTGCTGGGGGTCGTCGGGGAACCAGACGCCCCAGGAGTCGGGTGCCGAGCCGACGCGGATGCGGTCCAGGGCAGCGGGCATGTCAGGTCTTCCCTTCGACGGTGTGCGGTGCGTCGGTGACGGGCGGCGTGTCCCCCACCACCGTGTCCTGCGGCTGCTTCTCCTCCTTCGGTTCCCCCTCCTCCGGCTCCGCGTCCGGCAGCGCCTCCACGTCCACCCCGCCGACCTGGGCCAGCTCGTGCTTGAGGGCGGCCAGTTCGGCGCCGCCCGCCATGTGGTTGGTGAGCTGTTCGAGGGTGGTGCCCGCGCGGTCGGCGCTGAGTTCGAGGGTGCCCAGGCGCAGCACGCTGAAGTGGTCGCCGACCATGTAGGCGTGGTGGGGATTGTGGGTGATGAAGATGACGCCGAGGCCGCGGTCGCGGGCGGCGGCGATGTACTTGAGGACCACGCCGGACTGCTTGACGCCGAGGGCGGCGGTGGGCTCGTCGAGGATGAGGACGCGGGCGCCGAAGTAGACGGCGCGGGCGATGGCGACGCTCTGGCGCTGGCCGCCGGAGAGGGTGCCGATGGGCTGTTCCAGGTCGTCCAGGACGATGCCCATGTTGCGCAGTTCCTCGTCGGCGGTCCGCTTCATGCGGGCGATGTCGAGGCGGCGCACGGGCCAGGGGCCCCTGGTCATCTCGGAGCCGAGGAAGAAGTTCCGCCACACCGGCATCAGCGGGACGGTGGCGAGGTCCTGGTAGACGGTGGCGATGCCGCGCGCGAGGGCGTCGCGCGGGGTCGTGAAGCGCACCGGCTCGCCGTCGACGAGAAACTCGCCCTCGGTGTGCTGGTGCAGCCCGGAGATGATCTTGATGAGGGTGGACTTGCCCGCGCCGTTGTCGCCGAGCACGCAGGTCACCCGGCCGGGGTGGACGGCGAGGTCGACGCCGTGCAGGGCGCGGATGTTCCCGTACGCCTTGCCCGTGCCGCGCAGTTCGACGATCGGGCCGTCCCGCCCGGGTGCGGGGTCCGTGCGGACGGCACCGTGGGTGCCGGGGGTCTTGGTGGTCATTTCCGTCACCTCCGGGTCGCCGCGCGGCGGACGTACAGGTTGATCAGGACGGCGCCGAGCAGCATCACGCCGAGGAAGGCCTTGAACCAGTCGGGGTTCCAGCCGGCGAAGACGATGCCCTGGTTCACCATGCCGAACATGAAGGCGCCGAAGACCGGGCCGATGGCGGAACCGTAGCCGCCGGTGAGCAGACAGCCGCCGATCACGGCCGCGGCGATGTAGATCAGCTCCTGGCCGACGCCCTCGCCGGACTGCACGGTGTTGAAGGAGAACAGCTGGTGCATGCCGACGAACCAGGCGCCGAAGCCGACCAGCATGAACAGCGTGATCTTGGTGAAGGTGACGGGCACGCCGACCGCGCGGGCGGAGTCCTGGCTGCCGCCGACCGCGAAGATCCAGTTGCCGTACTTGGTGCGGAGCAGCACCCAGGTGGCCAGGGCGGCGAAGGCCAGCCAGTAGACGACGGTGATCTTCACCTCGACGCCGCCGATGTCGAAGGACGAGGCGAAGACGGCCTTGGCCTGGTCGAAGCCGTCCATGTCGCTGATGTCGTCGGTGGCAACGTTGCCGGTGACGAGTTTGGTGACGGCGAGGTTGACGCCCTGGAGGATGAGGAAGGTGGCCAGCGTCACGAGGAAGCTCGGCAGGCCGGTCTTCATCAGCACCCAGCCGTTGAACGCGCCGACGGCCAGGGAGAAGACGAGGGCCACGATCACGCCCGTCCACACGTTCACGGTCAGCTGGTAGCTGAGCATGCCCGCGGTGAGCGAGGAGGCGACCACGGCGACACCGGCCGACAGGTCGAACTCGCCGCCGATCATCAGCAGGGCCACCGGCAGCGCCATGAGGCCGATGGTGGACGACTGGTAGAGGACCGTCGCCATGGAGCCGCCGTCGCGGATCGAGGGGGCGGCGATCAGGAAGAAGACGAACACGGCCAGGGCGCCGAGGAAGACCCCGACCTCGGGCCGGGCGAGCACCCGCAACGCCATCGAGCGCTCGCGGGTGCGCCCGTCGGCCTCCTTGGGGCCGGGGGCCGGCGGTGGGGCCACCGCCGGCTCAGCCTGTTGGGCCATGCTCATCACCGGGTGCCCTTCGAGGCGAACTCGGCGACGGCCTTCACGTTGGACTCGTCGACGAAGGCCGGGCCGGTCAGCACCGGCTGCTCACCGCCGCCGCTGTAGTTGCCGTTGTTCTTGTAGAGCCACAGTCCGTCGACGGCCAGATAGCCCTGGAGGTAGGGCTGCTGGTCGACGGCGAACTCGATGTCGCCCTTCTCGATGGCGCCGGTCAGCTCCTTGTTGAGGTCGAAGGTGGCGACCTTGGCCTCGCTGCCGGACTCGTCCACGGCCTGCACGGCCGTCATGGCGAAGGGGGCGCCGAGCGTGACGAGGTGGTCGATGTCGCCGTCCTGCTTGAGCTTGGCGGTGACGGTCGACTTCACCGAGGGCATGTCGGTGCCGTTGACGTAGAGGTTCTCGATCGACCCCTCGAAGGTCTTCTTCACGCCCTCGCAGCGCTGGGTCAGGCCGACGTTGCCCTGCTCGTGGATCACACAGACGGCGTTCTTCGCGCCGTCCTCGTTGAGCCGCTTGCCGAGCGCCTCACCGGCCACGCTCTCGTCCTGGCCGAAGAACTCCATCAGGCCGAGCTTCTTCCAGTCCGCGAGACCGGAGTTGAGCCCGACGACGGGTATGCCGGCCTTCTCCGCCTTGCCGAGGACGCTCTTCAGGGCGTCCGGCTTGGCGAGGGTGACGGCGATGCCGTCGACCTTCTGGTCGATCGCGTTCTGCACCAGGTTGGCCTGGTTGCCCGCGTTCGGGTCGGCGGAGTACACGAGCTTGACGTTGTCCTTGGCGGCCGCGGCCTCGGCGCCCTTGCGGACGATGTCCCAGAAGGTGTCGCCGGGCGCCTGATGGGTCACCAGGGCGACGGTCATGCGGGGGGTGTTCGCCTTGCCCGCGGAGGCGCCCGAGTCCCCCTCCTCGTCGGCCTCCTTCCCGCCCGAGCCGCTGGAGCAGCCGGCGAGGGTCAGGGCCGCGGCGGCGGCGAGGGCCACGGCAGGAGCGAATCTGCGGGAGCGGGCGTGCGAAGAGCGGTCCATCTTTCCTGCACCTCACTGTGCGACTGTGCGACGGGAAGCCGTGTGCCGGACCGGAGAAGAACGGCTGTGGCGCTGGGACCGGATACAAGTCCTTGGGGCGCCCGCTGTCAATACTTTGTCAAGACATCATTTCACTCACAGGTCCGAATGTAAGTACAAACTATTGACAGCGTCGTCCAGGAGTCATACACCTGGGAGGCGGCAGGCCCCCGCCCAGCCCGAGGAGCGTCGCACATGGCCGAGTCAGTCCCGCGTTTCGATCTGATCACGATGGGCCGCATCGGGGTCGATCTCTATCCCTTGCAGACGGGCGTACCCCTGGCTGAGGTTGAGACGTTCGGCAAGTTTCTCGGCGGCTCGGCCTCGAACGTGGCGGTCGCCGCCGCCCGCCTCGGCCGCGCCACGGCCGTCATCACCCGGACCGGGGACGACCCGTTCGGCGGCTATCTGCACCGCGCGCTCCAGGAGTTCGGCGTCGACGACCGCTGGGTGACCCCGGTGGCCGCCTGCCCGACGCCGGTGACGTTCTGCGAGATCTTCCCGCCGGACGACTTCCCCCTGTACTTCTACCGCCGCCCCAAGGCCCCCGACCTGGAGATCCACCCGGAGGAGCTGGACCTGGACGCCATCCGCGCCGCCCGCATCTTCTGGATCACCGGGACGGGGCTGAGCGAGGAGCCGAGCCGCGCGGCGACCCTGGCCGCGCTCGCCCACCGTGCCAAGTCGGGCACCACCGTCTTCGACCTCGACTGGCGGCCGATGTTCTGGGCCGACCCCGACCAGGCCCGCCCGTACTACGCCGAGGCGCTGCGGCACGCGACCGTCGCGGTCGGCAACCTGGACGAGTGCGAGATCGCCACCGGCGTCCGCGAACCGCGGGCCTGCGCCGAGGCGCTGCTGGCCGCCGGTGTGGAGCTGGCCGTCGTCAAGCAGGGGCCGAAGGGCGTCCTGGCCGTGCACCGCGACGGCCGCAGCGCCGAGGTGGAGCCGGTGCCGGTCGAGGTGGTCAACGGCCTCGGCGCGGGCGACGCGTTCGGCGGCGCCCTCTGCCACGGTCTCCTCTCCGGCTGGGAGCTGGAGCGGATCATGCGGTACGCCAACGCGGCCGGCGCCCTCGTCGCCTCCCGACTCGCCTGCTCCTCCGCGATGCCCACCGGGGCCGAGGTCGACGACCTCCTCGCGCGAGCCACTCCCTGAACGGAGCAACCCCTTGTCCCTCAGCATCCCCGACCTCACCGCGGTCAGAGCCCGGCGTCCGGAGGCGGTCGCCGAGGCCGCGGCGCGCCGGACCCGCCGGCCGCTGATCGGCGACTCCGGCCGGCTGATGATCGTGGCGGCCGACCATCCGGCCCGCGGCTCGCTCGGCGTCGGCGACCGCCGGCTCGCCATGGCCAACCGGGCCGACCTGCTGGAGCGCCTGTGCACCGCGCTGTCCCGGCCGGGCGTCGACGGCGTGCTCGCCACCGCCGACGTGCTGGACGACCTGCTGCTGCTCGGGGTGCTGGAGAACAAGGTCGTCATGGGGTCGATGAACCGCGGGGGCCTCGCGGGCGCCGCCTTCGAGATGGACGACCGCTTCACCGGTCACCGCGCCGAGGACCTCGCCC
The DNA here is from genome assembly GCF_042740985.1 of Streptomyces sp. NPDC058985. Taxonomy (NCBI): domain Bacteria; kingdom Bacillati; phylum Actinomycetota; class Actinomycetes; order Kitasatosporales; family Streptomycetaceae; genus Streptomyces; species Streptomyces sp. NPDC058985. The sequence continues at coordinate 47,697 of NZ_JBHYJX010000003.1, forward strand.
GGCTGCGCTTCGACGCGGGGAAGCTGCTGCTGCGCGTCGACTACGACGACCCGGGCTCGCTGGCCACGATGGAGGCCGCCGCCCGCGCCGTGGACGCCATGGCGGAGCGCGGACTGCCGCTGTTCGTGGAGCCGTTCATCTCCCGGCGGGTCGACGGCCGGGTGCGCAACGACCTGTCCGCCGAGGCCGTCACCCGCTCCGTCGCCATCGCCTCCGGCCTCGGCGGCACGTCGGCCTACACGTGGCTGAAACTGCCCGTCACCGACGACCCGGAGGACATGGGCGAGGTCCTGGAGACCTCCACGCTGCCCGCCGTACTGCTCGGCGGCGACATAGGCGGCTCGCCCGCCGACCAGACGGCGGCCTACGAGCGCTGGCGCAAGGCGCTCAGGCTGCCCACCGTGCAGGGCATGGTCGTCGGCCGCTCGCTGCTCTACCCGGCCGAGGGCAGCGTCGAACAGGCGGTGGACACGGCCGTCGGACTGCTGTGACCGAGGAGAGGCCAAGGAGTAGGCGATGACGTATCACCTTCCAGCGGGCAAGGCGGCGGCGGACGGCCCGTACGCCGTGGACGTGACGCCCGAGAGCGCCGGCTGGGGCTACGCCGGCCTGCGGGTCCTGAACCTGCCGCCCGGCGGCAGCCACACCTTCGACAGCGGCGAGAGCGAGTGGATCGTCCTGCCGCTGAGCGGCGGCTGCACCGTCGCCACCGCCGACGACTTCGGCCAGGACACCTTCGAACTCACCGGCCGTTCGAGCGTGTTCAGCGGCGTCAGCGACTTCGCGTACGTGCCGCGCGACGCGCGTACGACCGTGACCTCGGCAGGCGGCGGCCGCTTCGCCCTCACCGGTGCCCGCTGCACCCGCCGCCTGCCCGCCCGGTACGGCCCGGCGTCCTCGGTGCCGGTGGAGCTGCGCGGCACCGGGAACTGCTCGCGGCAGGTCAACAACTTCGGTGCGGCGGGGGTCTTCGAGTGCGACAAGCTGATCGCGGTCGAGGTGCTCACCCCGGGCGGCAACTGGTCGTCCTTCCCGCCGCACAAGCACGACGAGCACCGGCCCGGCGAGGAGTCGGTGCTGGAGGAGATCTACTACTTCGAGTTCGGAGATCACGACGGCGCCCCCGGCCTCGGCTACCAGCGGGTCTCCCCGTCGGGGCAGGGCCGGGGCACGGACGTGCTGGCCGAGGTGCGCGACGGCGACGTGGTCCTCATCCCCGACGGCTGGCACGGACCGTCGATGGCCGTCCCGGGCCACCACATGTACTACCTGAACGTCATGGCGGGCCCGGAGGCCGAACGCGCCTGGCTGATCTGCGACCACCCCGAGCACGCCTGGATCCGCGACACCTGGCCGGACCAGGCCGTCGACCCCCGACTCCCCCTGTACACCGCACCGGAGAGGTCCGCATGAGCGCCACCGGCACCCGCCGACTGACCACTGCCCAGGCCCTGGTGCGCTTCCTGGCCGCGCAGTACACCGAACGCGACGGCGTACGCCACCGCCTGATCGCCGGTACCTGGGGCATCTTCGGCCACGGCAACGTGGCCGGCGTCGGCCAGGCCCTCGTCGAGTACGGCGACGTGATGCCGTTCCACCAGGGGCGCAACGAACAGGCCATGGTGCACGCCGCCGTCGGGTACGCCCGGCAGCTCAACCGCCTCTCCGCACAGGCGGTGACGACGTCCATCGGCCCCGGCGCCACCAACCTGGTCACCGGCGCGGCCCTGGCGACGGTCAACCGCCTGCCGGTCCTGCTCCTGCCCGGCGACTACTTCGCCTCGCACGCCGCGGGCCCGCTGCTCCAGCAGCTGGAGCACCCGGTCGAGGCCGACGTGTCGGTCAACGACGCCCTGCGCCCCGTCTCCCGCTACTTCGACCGGATCGCCCGCCCCGAGGCGCTGCTCGCCTCCGCGCTCCGGGCGATGCGCGTGCTCGCCGACCCGGCCGAGACCGGCGCGGTCACCCTCGCGCTGCCGCAGGACGTGCAGGCGGAGGCGTTCGACTGGCCGGAGGAGTTCTTCGCCGACCGCGTCTGGCGGGTGCGGCGGCCGGCACCCGACCCCGAGGAGCTGACCGAGGCGGTCCAGGTGCTCCGCGCCGCCCGGCGCCCGCTGATCGTCGCGGGCGGCGGCGTCCACCACAGCGAGGCCGAGGCGGCGCTGAAGGCGCTGACCGACGCCACCGGTATCCCGGTCGCCTCCACCCAGGCCGGCAAGGGCGCCCTGCGCCACGACCACCCGGCCGACCTCGGCGGCATCGGCCACACCGGCACCGCCGTCGCCGACGACCTGGCCCGCACCGCCGACCTGGTGATCGGCGTCGGCACCCGCTACTCGGACTTCACCACGGCCTCCGGCACCCTCTTCCAGGACCCGGACGTCCGCTTCCTGAACCTCAACATCACCGCCTTCGACGCCCACAAGCTCGCCGCCCGCACCCTGGTCTGCGACGCGCGGGCCGGGCTCACGGCGCTGACCGAGGCGCTCTCCGGCCACCGGGTGCCGTCGTCGTACGAGGACGAGTACCGGGCCGGCCGGACCCGCTGGGAGGAGAAGGTGCGGGCCGCCCTCCGGGCCGACGACGACAGCGCCGTGCCGACCCAGACGCAGGTGCTGGGCGCGCTGGACGCGGTGGTCGGCGACGAGGACGTGGTGATCAACGCGGCCGGTTCGCTCCCCGGCGACCTGCACAAGCTGTGGCGGTCCCGCTCGCCGCGCCAGTACCACCTGGAGTACGGCTACTCCTGCATGGGCTACGAGATCCCGGCCGCGCTCGGCGTCCAGCAGGCCGCGCCCGGCACGGCGGTGTGGGCCCTGGTGGGCGACGGCACGTACCTGATGAACCCGACCGAGATCGTCACCGCCGTGCAGGAGAACCTGCCGGTCAAGCTGGTCCTGGTGCAGAACCACGGCTACGCCTCGATCGGCGGCCTGTCCGAGTCGGTGGGCGCCGAGCGGTTCGGCACCGACTACCGCCACCGCGCCGCCGACGGCACCTTCACCGGCGCCCCGCTCCCCGTCGACCTCGCGGCCAACGCGGCCAGCCTCGGCATGGACGTGCTGCGCGCCAAGACCGTGCGGGAGCTGCGCGAGGCGCTGTCGACGGCCCGCGCGGCGACCCGCCCGACCTGCGTCCACGTCGAGACCGCCGCGGCCCGCGACGCCCTCCCGGCCGAGGCCTGGTGGGACGTGCCGGTGGCCGAGGTGTCGGCCCGCGAGCCCGTCACCGACGCCCGCGCGCGGTACGAGCACGCGGTCGCCGACCGCCGCCACCACCTCTGACCCCCCGTCATCCACGCAACGGAGGTACGTCCATGGCGAAGACCGGCGACCGCGCACCTGCCGTGACCGCCCCCGCGCTGAGCACCCTGGACTTCGCCCTCGACCGGAGCAGCCCCGTGCCGCTCTACTACCAGCTGGCCCAGCAGCTGGAGGGGGCGATAGAGCACGGCGTCCTCGCGCCGGGGAACCTGCTGGGCAACGAGGTCGACCTCTCGGTCCGGCTGGGCCTGTCCCGGCCGACGGTCCGGCAGGCCATCCAGTCCCTGGTGGACAAGGGCCTGCTGGTCCGGCGGCGCGGCGTCGGCACCCAGGTGGTGCACAGCCAGGTCAAGCGCCCGCTGGAACTGAGCAGCCTGTACGACGACCTGGAGGCGGCTGGGCAGGGGCCCGGCACCCTGGTGGTGCGCAACGAGGGCGTCCCGGCCCCCGCCGAAGCGGCGGCGGCGCTCGGCGTCGCGGAGGGCGACGAGGTCACCGTCCTGGAGCGGCTGCGCCTCACCCACGGCCGGCCGGTGGCGCTGCTGTGCAACTACCTTCCGGCGGGACTGCTGGAACTCGACGACACCCGGCTGGAGTCGACCGGCCTGTACCGGCTGATGCGCGCGTCCGGGATCACCCTGCACAGCGCACGCCAGACCGTCGGCGCCCGCATCGCCACCCGCGAGGAGGCCGAGCGCCTCGAAGAACGGGAGGGCGCCGCACTGCTGACCATGCGGCGCACCGCGTACGACGACACCGGGCGCCCGGTCGAGTACGGGACGCACGTCTACCGCGCGTCCCGGTACGCCTTCGACTTCCAGCTGCTGGTCAGGAACTGACGCCCGGATCCGGCCGGTTCGGCCGGCCTGGGAAGGTGAGCCGGAACAACGCCCCCGCGCCGGGCGCGCGCTCGGCGGTGAGTTCGGCGCCGTGGGTGCGGGCGATCTGGCGGGCCATGGCCAGTCCGAGGCCCGAACCGGGCAGCGCGCGGGCGGAGGGTGCCCGGTAGAAGCGGTCGAAGATGTGCGGCAGATCGTGGTCGGCGATGCCGGGGCCGTGATCGCGCACGGTCAGCTCCCGTTCGGTCAGGACGACCTCGACCGTGCCGCCGGGCGGGCTGAACTTGGCCGCGTTGTCCAGCAGGTTGCCGAGCAGCCGGGCCAGCCGGGCCGGGATGCCGGGGCGCGGCAGGCCGGCCGCGCGGTCGGTGACGTCCAGGGTGAAGGTGATGCCGGGCCAGCGTTCGCGGGCGCGGGTCAGGGCGTGCCGGGTGAGCGCGGCGAGGTCGATCTGTTCGAGGAGCGGCTGCGGTTCCTCGTCCCGGGCCAGCTCGATGAGGTCGTTCACCAGGGTGGTGACGTCCTCCAGCTGCCGGACCAGGGCGCCGGCCGCCCGCTCGCGCCGGCCGGCGGGCAGGCGGTCGGCGCGAGTGAGGAGTTCGGCGTTGGTGCGCAGCGCGGTCAGCGGGGTGCGCAGCTCGTGCGAGGCGTCGGCGATCAGCCGCCGCTGCGCCGTCACCGACCGCTCCAGCTCGTCGAGCATCGTGTTGAAGGTCGTCGCGAGCCGGGTGATCTCGTCGTCCCGGTGCCGGCCGGACCCCGGACCGGCGGGCAGGTCGATGCGGTGGCGCGGGTCGCGGGTGGCGGCGACCCGCTCCGCCGTGGCCGTGAGCCGGGTGACGGGGGCGAGGCCGGTCCGGGAGACGGCGTAGCCGAGCAGTCCGGCGACGACCACGCCCGCCGCGCCGATGCCGCTCAGCAGCCACGCGGTCTGGTGCACGCCGCGCTCGGCCACGTCGGAACGGAGCGCGACCTGGACGGCGGTGCCGTCGCCGAACGTGGTGGTCAGCATGCGCGCGGGATGCCCGTCGGCGGTGATGTTCCGGTAGTAGGGCGTACGGCGGCCGGCCGCCACCTGGCGGACGGCAGGGGACACCGGCAGGACGTACGGCTCGGCCGGGTCGTCGGCCGGATCGGGTGGCACCGTCTGGGCGCAGGCGGGGGCGCCCAGGAAGCGGCACTCGCCGCGGTGCACGGCCGGGCCGTCCTCCCGGCTCTGCTGGGCGACGAGGGTGGCCGACTGGGCGAGGTTCTGGTCGACCTGCTGGTAGAGCTTGTAGCGCAGGACGAAGAACGCGGCCGTGCACACGCCGACGGTGACGAGGACGACGGCCGCCGAGGCCGCCAGCGCCAGCCGGGACCGCAGCCGGCGCGGGCGCGGCAGGAGACGCCACGGGCGGTTCACGCCGTGCCCAGGCGGTAGCCGACACCGTGCACGGTGTGCACGAGACGCGGCTCGCCCTCCGCCTCCAGCTTGCGGCGCAGGTAACCGACGTAGACGGCGAGCGAGTTGGAGCCGGGGCCGAAGTCGTGTCCCCAGACCCTTTCGAAGAGGGTCTCCCGGGTGAGGACCTGTCCGGGGTGGAGCAGCAGCTGCTCCAGGAGCGCGCACTCGGTCCGGCTGAACTCGATGGTCCGCTCGCCGCGCCGTCCGGTCCGGGTGTCCGGGTCCACCACCAGGTCGGCGTACGACAGCAGGTCGCCCGGCTCCTGGGCGCCGGTGTCCGCCCGGCGCAGCAGGGCCCGCACCCGGGCGGTCAGCTCGTCCAGCGCGAACGGCTTGACCAGGTAGTCGTCGGCGCCGGCGTCCAGCCCGTCGACGCGTTCGCTCACCGAGTCGAGCGCGGTCAGCACCAGCACCGGGGTCCGGTCGCCGATACCGCGCAGGCGGCGGCAGAACGCCAGGCCGTCCAGTACCGGCATCATCACGTCGACGACCACGGCGTCCGGCTGCCAGGCGGCGACCTCGGAGAGGGCCGCGAGGCCGTCGGCGGCGCCCCGCACGGCGTAGCCCTCGACGGTGAGGCCGTCCTCGACGGCGGCCCGCACCTCGGGCTCGTCGTCGACCACCAGAATTCTTCTCAGCACGCGCCCAGCCTGCCAAAGGAGTGTCTTAAAACCTTCTTAGGCCGGCTTGTGACCGTGGCGGCCATGTTCGGATCCTCCTCCGGCCCGGCCCACGTGCCGCCCGCCGGACCTCACAGTCCCCCGCCCCGGCTGTCCGTGGTGATCGGCGCGGGCGGTACCGGTGGGCACATCTACCCCGGTCTCGCCCTCGCCGACGCGCTGCGCCGCGCCGTACCGGCCGCGGAGATCTCCTTCGTCGGCACCACCCGGGGCCTGGAGACCCGGCTCATCCCGCAGGCCGGGTACCGGCTGCACACCGTCGACATGATCCCCTTCGACCCGAGCCTCGGCGCCCGGCGCTACCTGCTGCCCTCGGCGCTGGTACGGTCCGCCGGGCAGTGCCGGACGGTGCTGCGCGAGCAGCGGGCCCAGGTGGCGGTCGGCATGGGCGGCTATCCGAGCGCCCCGGTGATCCTCGGGGCCCGCTGGTCGGGCCTGCCGAGCCTGATCCACGAGTCCAACGCCGTACCGGGCCGCGCCAACCGTTTCGCCGCCCGCCTCACCCCGCACGTCACGGTCGCCTTCGACCGCTCGCGCTCGGGCCTGGCCGGCGGCGAGAACGCCCGCGTCGTCGGCATGCCCATCGCGGCGGCCCTCGCCGGGCTGGACCGCGACGCCCGGCGCCCCGAGGCACGGCGGGCGCTGGGCGTGCCGGACGGGGCGCGGCTCGTCGTCTTCAACGGCGGCAGCCTGGGCGCCGCGCGGCTCACCGAGGCCGCGACGGAGCTGGCCCGGCGCTGGCGTCGGCGCACCGACGTCCATCTGCTGGTCAAGACCGGGCCGGACGCCCTGGAGGAGGCCCGGTTCCGGCTCGCGGGCAGCCAGGCGGCCCGCGTGGTGCCCTACCTGGACCACATGGACCAGGTGTACGCCGCCGCCGACCTGGTGGTCTGCCGGGCCGGTTCGGCGACGGTCGCCGAACTCGCCAGCACCGGCGTGCCCGCGGTGCTCGTGCCCTACCCGCACGCGCCCGGCGACCACCAGACGCACAACGCGCGGGTGCTGACCGACGCCGGGGCGGGCCTGCTGCTCTCCGACGCCGAGACCTCGGCGGCGCGGCTGGCCGAACTGATCGAGCCGCTGCTGGCCGATCCCGCCCGGCTCGCGGCGATGGAGTCGGCCGCCGACCCCGGCCCGCACGCGTACGCCGCCGATCTGCTCGCCGCCGAGGTACTGCGCCTCGCCGGCCACCCCCTGCCGGCCTTCGACCCCTTGGAGCGCACCCCATGAACCACACCCCCGACTGGACCGGCCGCGAGGTCCTGGTCACCGGAGCCGAGGGTTTCATCGGCTCGGCCCTGGTCGATCTGCTCGTCGCCCGGGGCGCCCGGGTCCGGGCGTTCACCCACTACAAGCCGTACGCCGAGAAGGGCCACCTCGCCCACCTCCTCGGCCACCCGCTGGTCACGACGGTCACCGGCGACATCCGCGACGCCGGGCGTGTGACGGACGCCGTCGACGGCTGCGACACCGTCTTCCACCTCGCCGCGCTGATCGGCATCCCGTACAGCTACGACTCGCCCGGCGCCTACGTCCAGACGAACGTCGTCGGCACCGAGAACATCGCCGAGGCCTGCCGGCGCCACCAGGTGCGCCGCCTGGTGCACACCTCCACCAGCGAGGTGTACGGCACCGCCCGCACGGCGCCGATCAGCGAGAGCCACCCGCTGCAGCCGCAGTCGCCGTACTCCGCGTCCAAGATCGGCGCCGACATGATGGCGCTCTCCCACTGGCACGCCTTCGAACTGCCGGTCACCGTCGTGCGCCCCTTCAACACCTACGGCCCCCGGCAGTCGGCGCGCGCGGTCATCCCGGCGATCCTCGCCCAACTGCACTCCGGCGCCCGCACGATCAGGCTCGGCTCGCTCACGCCCACCCGGGACTTCACCTACGTCACCGACACGGCGCGGGGCTTCGTGGCGATGGCCGACTGCGCCCGGGCCCTCGGGCAGGTGGTCAACCTCGGCTCGGGCCGGGAGATATCCATCGGCGACCTGGCGCAGGCCCTCACCGTCGCCGCGGGCAGCGACGCGGAGATCGTCGTGGACCCCGCCCGGCTGCGCCCGAGCGGCAGCGAGGTCCAGCGCCTCCTGTCCGACAACTCCCGCGCCCGCCGCTGGGCGGGCTGGGAGCCGCAGGTCGGCCTGGCGGACGGGCTGCGCCGGACGTCGGCGTGGGTGAAGGAGCACCTGGACCTGTTCGCGGCGGAGCGCTACCAGGTCTGACCCGGCGGTCCCTTGACCTCCAGGAGGGAGGGCCGTAGGAGCTACCTACACATATCAGGCATAACCAGAGTGCAGGGCACGCCTCCCCACGCGTGCCATTCAGGGGCACGAGCACCGTGTGGTCCCCAGTACGACCACGACTGCGGCGCGGCAGGCCAGGCCCGCGCCGCACTCCGGCCGCTTCGAGCGTAGCCTCCGAAGCGGGCGCGACGGGAGAATGGGCGGGGGCGGCGTCTCGCGCGTTCGGCCGCCCATCCGTTCCTGGCGGACGAGTTGCCCGCACGCTCAGCAGCGGTCCCACCCTCTCGATCATCCTGGGAGCGGCCTCCTGCCCGAGCAGGAGGCGCATCCGACTCGAAAGGCAGAACAGTCCATGCACCATCCGACCAGCGCCGGCCCGAACAACCTGCCGGCGCCGGGGCCCGGCGACTGCCCGTTCTGCGCGATCATGGCAGGACGTGCGTCGGCCACGATCGTGCGGAGATGGCCGGACGCCCTGGCGATCGTGCCGCTGTCCGCGGTGACCGCCGGGCACATGCTGGTGATCCCGAAGGAGCATGTCGCCGATGTGGGTGTCGACCCGGCAGTGTCAGCGGCCACCATGCGCCGCGCTGCGGAACTGGCAGGCGACATGGGAGCGTGCAACATCATCACCTCGCGAGGCGGACTCGCGACCCAGACGGTCTTCCACCTCCACCTCCACGTCCTCCCCCGCCGTAGCCGGGACGGCCTCAAACTGCCCTGGGCGGCTGATAGGAGGACAGGGAACTGTGCCGCGCCAGAGAACGCTGAGTCACGCGTGCTGGCCGAGGGTAATGGTGTTTCAAATTATCGATGACGGATAAGAAACCGTCAGCACGGGAAGTACCGGCCGGTGGGGGCGGATTTCGAGATTCCGTGCCGGCAGGGGGACAGTCCGTGGGGCGGGTATTTCCATTCGGATCCGAGTTGCGTCGGCGTCGCGTCGAGGCCGGGCTTTCGCTCGCCGACCTGGCGCAGGACATCAGGTACTCGAAGAGTCATCTGAGCAAGGTCGAGAGAGGACACAAGAACCCCAGTTCTGATTTCGCACGAGCGTGCGACAGGGCTTTACGGGCCGACGGTGAACTCGCCGCTCTGGCACCGGAAGAGGACCATCAGGAGATACCCGTTTCCCTCACGCCGACGGAATGGTCCATGCCGTGGACCTTGCAAATGTCGGCCGACGAAGGAAACCACTTCGTGGCCTACGACGAGGGCACGCAGGGAGCACCCCTGGTCACGCCGACGGTCATGTCCTGGCAGCCGGCCTCCCTCCGGGCCTCCGGCGGCGAGGCGAGCAGCGCCTTGGCCCCCTTCGCCTCGCTGTTCGCCGAATGTCGCGGCCTCGGACAGACATTCGGTCCCGGCGCCGTCATCCAGATCCTCATCACCTCGATGAACGCGCTGCGAGGACTCGCCGGATCGGCGGCCGGCGAAGCTGACCGGAAAGCGGTCCTTCGTCTGGCCGCACGGTACGCCGAGTACACCGGCTGGATGTCCCAGGAGGCCGGGGACGACCGGGCCTCGCTGTGGTGGACCGACCGTGCCGTCGGCCTGGCAACGGCGGGAGGGGACACGGAGTTCGCCGCCTACACGTTCGTGCGGCGGGCGGACATCGCGCTCTACCGGATGGACGGCCGGTCCACCGTGGAGTACGCGAGGACCGCGGAGGAACGGTCGAGGACCACACGGATCCGAGGACTCGCCGCCCAGCGCAGGGCACAGGGGCACGCCCTTCTGGGGCAGGACGCCGAGTGCTTCCGTTCGCTGGACCGCGCGGCCGACCTGATGGCGCGCGCCGCCCAGGAGGAACACGAGGCCGGAGCGGCCGCCGGGGACGAGCCCGTGATCGGCAGCATGCACCTGGCCGGGCTCGCCGACTTCGTCGCCGGCTGGTGCCTCCACGACCTGGGCCACACCGACGAGGCCGTCGGCCGGCTCTCCGGTGGACTCGACACGATCCCGGTGCGGGCGCGCAGCGCCAGGGCTCGCTACGCGGCCCGGCTGGCGCTGGCCCTGGCCGAGGCGGGCGACCTGAGGTCCGCCTGCGCCATCGTCGAGGCGGTGACATCGTCAGCGCCCGTGTTCGACTCGGCCACCATCCGGGTCGACCTGCAAAGGCTGGCGCGCAGGCTGAACCGGTGGCCGCGCGACCCCGACGCCACACTCGCCGCCACTCGCATCGCCGAGGTCCTGCACACCAGGCTGTGAGCCGGGTCCGCGCAGCCCCGCGCGAACTGTGCCGGGGCGGCGCGGTGGTGCCCGCGAGCGATCACGCGGGGAAACCCTCCACCGCCTGCCGCCATGTATTTCCCTGTGTCCTGTGGGGTGTTCCGTTTCCCCCTCGGATTGGGTCAGGGAAACGGATTGAACAGATCATGGCCGACTGGAAATCTCGCCAGGGGGAGCCTCTACGGCTCCCCAGTGGAGCGGTTTCCGCCGGCTCACGCCTTCGACTCCGAGGAACGAGGATGACGGGAATCTTCATCAATTACCGAACGGGGGACGGGGAACGCGCCCCGGAGCTCATCGACCGGGAGCTCGTTTCGATCTTCGGAAAGAAGCGGGTATTCCGGGACCGACGTTCGATCAGGGAGGGGACGGAGTTCCCGGAGAAGCTCCGCCGGGAACTGAACAGTTGCACGGTGCTCCTCGCGGTGATCGGCCGACGCTGGCTGGACATCCGTGACGCGGCGACAGATACGCGCCGGATCGACATGCCGAACGACTACGTCCACGACGAGATCAGGACCGCGCTCGCCCTCAAGAAGATCGTGATCCCGGTCCTGCTGGACGCCTCGCTCCCCGCCGCCGAGGACCTGCCGCCGGACATCGCGGGGCTGGCGATCCAGCAGGTCGCACACCTGCGGGAGGGTTACTCCCACCACGACCTCGGCCTCCTCACCAAGAGGCTCCGTCAGCACGTGCCCGCGAAGACCCGGAAGCGGGGGGCCAAGAAGGACCGCCGCTCCGGCGACGTCATGGACCTGAGCAACGCCAAATTCAAACGCAGCGCGGTCGGCAACTACTCGGTGTACTCCGAGGGTGCTGAACTGCGCCGGCGCGGCCGGAAGGACAGGTGATCCGGATGGACGAGCCGGAGCACGAGGTTGATTCCCCCGAGCCCTACGAGGGCGCGGCGACGATCACCGCGCCAGAGCCCCTCGGACAGGCAGCAGGGGAGGAGCCCCTCCCGCACCCCGACGGTGTCCGGTTCCCCGGTCGGGCGGAGCGGGACGCGACGGCCGACGACACACCGGCGCCCAGCCCTGCCGGCCGTATCGAGCCGGACTCGTTCGAGGAGGAAACCGGCGCCCGCGAGCGGGGACTGCTGAAGAAGGCCAAGCGTTCCGCCGTCTCCCTGGGCAGCGGGCCCGCCATCTATCTCGAGAACATCGTCGCAGACGACACGAGCCCCGCGAAGGCCGACCTCCAGGTCTCCGACTTCTCCATCGACTACCTCACCAGGAGGTACGTGCCGGTTCCCGGACACGCCGACATGGAGAAGGGCCTGCGCGAACACGGAGTGATCGCACTCTACGGAGAGGAGGGTTCCGGCCGGCGCTCCACCGCGATCGCCCTACTAGGACAGGTCACCTCGGCCGTCGGCACCCTCCACTGCGAGGACGCCGACGTGACGCAGGCACTGTGCGCCCAGGGCTACGAAGTGCTGGGCCGCGACCACGGCTACCTGGTGGAGGCGGGTGACCCGCCGGTCACCCCGCAGGCCCTGGACCGTCTGGCCCGACTGGTCCTCGAGGCCCGAGCACGGCTGGTCGTGGTCGGGCCCCCGTCCGCCTTCCCCAGCCTCAGCTCCGACATCCCCGTCATCGAGCATCACGCACCCGACGCCGTCGAGGTGCTGAAAGAGCACCTCGAGGCTCGCCTCGCCCACCGCGCTCCCCGCGTCGGGGAGAGCAGCGCCGAGTTCGTGGCCGCGGTCGAGAACAAGAGCAGGTTGAAGGAGAGCCTCGCACTCGCGCGCTCCATGGCCGACGTCGTCCAGCTCGCTCACACCCTGGCGGACGCCTTCCACGCCTTCCACGCGGAGCACCGCGACACGGCCGGCACCTTCGACGCCGACAAGGCCCTCGACGACGCCGTCGCCGCGTGGCGGGACAGGCTGCCACGGCTCGCCAAGGAGATGCTCGGACTGGACGCCCGTCAGGGAAGGGAGATCAGGCCCGGCACCTACGAGCGCGCCATCCGGATCGCCTACGCGCTCTTCAACGAGCACCCGCTGCCCGATGTCGACGAAGCGGGCGACCGTCTCAGCCGCGTTATGCGGCCCTACTTCGACACCGCGGACGAGAGCCCGGTGCGGCATGCGCCCCACATGGACGCGCTCGTGCCGCCACAGATGCGTGCGCCCGCCGCCACGGGCCCCGAACGGGCAAAACTCGTGGACGACGAACTGCTGCGCGTCATGCTGGAGACCACCTGGAGCGCCTACAGCGGCTTCCGCCGACCGTTCCTGGGATGGCTCAACGACCTGACCGGCAGGCGCGGTCCCGGACACGAACGCACCAGAGTCCGCGTCGCCCAGATCGCCGGTCTCCTCATGCGGCGCGACTTCGACTTTGTCTACCGGGAGTGCGTCGGCCCGTGGGCCAGGTCCGAGGCCGGTGGGAAACGGCTCTGCGCCGCGCTCGCGGCGGAGATGGCCGCCGCCGAGGACGGTCCCACCCGCCGAGTCGCCGCCCGCGTCCAGCAGTGGGCCCATAGTCCGAGCCGGGAACTCCAGGACACCGCGGCCCGCGCCTACGGCACCTCCATCGGCCTGCGCGACCTCCCCGCCACGCTGTCGGAGCTGACCACGCTCGGCAAGCGGCCGGAACTCGCCACCGCCGCCTCCATAGCCCACTCCACAGCCTGGCTGTTCCTCGAGGGCCGTGTCGACGACGTCATGCTCACGCTCAAGGCATGGACGCACTCGCAGGACGAGTACCTCTCACGCCACGCGGTACGCACCATGCTCGCCCTCGGCCGCTGCACCGTAAGCGGAGGACGGCCCGCCCTGGCCGAACTCGCCCTCATCAACCGCGAGCACGCCGACCTGCTCACCACTCTGTGCCACCGGGCGCTGCTCACCAGGGGGACCTCCACCCGCACCTGGAACCTCCTGCAGCGCTGGCTGAGGGACTCGGACGGTGACGGAAACGACCATCTGGCGCCCTTCTACCAGTCGTTCGCCGCAAGGGTCTTCACCGGCCCGCTCGAGGAGCGGGCCAGGTTCCACGTCACCCACGTATGGCGGTCGAGACACCCCGACTCCACAGCGCTGCGCCGACTTGAGGAGTCGCTCCGGCAGCGCACCGCCGACACTTCCGACAACGCCGAAAGGACCGACCGATCATGAACGAAGGCAACGGAGGGCACTTCTCCCGCTGGCGCCGCTGGTGGCGCCGGCGCGCGGCCGCCGGCCAGCCCCTCTTCTCCCCCACGTCGGCTCCGGGCCACGACGAGGACCTCTACCCTTCGGCCCTGGCCACGCCGATGCGCGCCGAGGTGGAGGTCGACCTGGGCGAGCCCGAGAACCATGTCCTGCGCCTCACCGCGCGCGACGGAGTGTTCGAGTTCGAAATCCTCCCGAGCGTCCGGCTGACCAGCCACGACATGTCGGAGGAGAGCCTGAACCGCCGTCGGCGCGATCTCTCGGACGCCGTGCTGAGGGAGATCCTGAGGCGGGCGTGGCCCATTGCACGGTCCTGCGACCCGGACGCTCCGGCCGAGGCGGAAACCCTGATCAACGCGGAGATAGCCGACGGTTGGTGCTACGAGAGGCCGGAAGGCGTCGTCAAGTGCCGACCGACCGTCCGGGTCCGCGTCGACCCCGTCCTGCGCGACCGGATCCGTCCCATCCGCCTGGAGGAACAGGTGATGCGGGAGGAACACCGCCTGGGAATTCTCAAGGCCTCCCACGCCCAGGCATTGACCGAGACGTGGCTCGAGGTCCTCCGCCGACTCGAGGGCTCCGACGAACTCACCCGGGAGCAGCGTCAGTTCCTGGTGCCCTTTGTGGCCTCTCTCTCCGACAAGGAGTTCGCCGCGGCGGCCAAGGAGCTCAGGACCGCCCGCCGTCAGGGGGCCAAGAACCTCGCCGACGTGTTGCAGCAGGCGGCCAGGAACCACGAGCAGATCGGCCTCTTCGAATTCGCCAAGGCCTACGACAAGGCCTTGAACAGTTTCTCCCAGCAGATGGGCCTCGGTCCCGCCACGTTCATCCCCGCTCCGGCGGACCACGCGGAGGGCACCGCATGAACACCAGGTCCGCGGCCGAGTACCACGCGAAGGCCGCACGGGTCCTCGCCGTGCTGCCCGTTCTACTCGCCGGGCTGCTCACGGGATGCGCCGACCAGAACCCGGATCCGTGGGCCAAGTGCGACTGGATGAGCAAGCTTCCGGACGACCCGGACTTCGACGCGGGCGCCGCGCGGACAGGTCACACCGCGATCGTCGTGGACGTCACTTCCTCCGTGCGCGGCTCGAAGGCGGGATCCGGCGGAGTCGACCACAGTGGGCCCGCCGCCCAGTACGTGGAGAAGTGGCTTTCCGGAACCGGGACGATGTCCGTCGCGGCGTTCGGCGGCACTGACGACATCCGGTGGGTGGCTGAGAACTGGGCCACCGGCCCCAGTGAGAAGGACAACGAGGAGAACCGCAGACGGCGCGCGGGGATGGTGTCCGAGTGCGTGGCACATCAGCTGGCGGAAGCACAGGCCGCGGCCCCGCGGTCCGGTGGCACAGACGTCCTGGACGCTGTCCGGGAAGCGGCCGTCACCCTGGCGGAGCACAGGGGCCCCCGCAGACTCGTCGTGCTCACCGACGGACTGGCCACCACCGGCTGCGCCGACCTGAGACGCTCCGCCTTCGAGGACCTGGAGATCGACGCGATAGCGCAGCGCTGCCGGGACGACCAAGAACTCACCTCCGGCACCCTCGCCCTCGTCGACACCGTGTTCGTGGACCTCGGAAGGACCGCCCGCGACCAGCCGCAGGCCGCCGCCGCCCAGACGGACTGGCTCGGCAAGCTGTGGAATCGGCTCTGCCAAGCGGCCCACCCGAAACCAGCACGTCCCGAGGACTGCGTGGTGACCGCACTCCCCGCAGCCGAACCCCTCGGCGGAAAATCTGTCACCCGCCCCGACGACCCGGTGCCGGCCTTCCCGGGGCGGACGTACACGCGCGCCGGCGCCAACGCCTTCTTCTCGCCGGAATCGTCCGTTCTCTTGGACGACGCCCTGCGGGAGATCACGGAGATCGCGGTCGAGCTCCGGAACCTCGACGGAGCCCGGGTGCGGGTCTTCGGCTACGTCGATCCCCGGGGCGGCTCGGCCAACAACCACTCCCTTTCCCAGGCGCGAGCCGACGCGGTCAAGAGCAAGCTCGCGGAACTCGGCGTCCAGAACGTGACGGCCACCGGGAAGGGCGTCGCCGACGGGTGCCCGAAAGCCGAGACCCAGCTCAGCACCGAGCAGAAACTGCGGTGCGACCGCCGGGTCGACATTCTGGTCGACCAGGTGGGGAGGGGCCGATGAGCACCGCGAACGGTACGAAAGGCAGTGCGCAGGGTCGGCTGCTGCCTGCAGCGGTGCGCTGCCCGGGCGGGGAGCACCCCGGCGACGGCATCGGCAACGCACCACCGCCCAATCGCTTGGTCAACCGCACCGACAGCCGCGAGCGCGCCGTACTCATGCGGGCCTTCACCAACAGCAGCACCGACCTCACCGCCGAACAGGCCCGCCTCGGCGCCGCCTGCACGGCGGTAGTGCGCTCCGCGCTGCGGGTGGAACGGGGCATCGGCGCCCTCGAGCGCTTCCGCCGCATCGAAGCCGGTCGACGCGCCCCACGCACGGCAGCCCCGGCAAGGCCCCCGGAACACGGTGAACAGGCGACCGCGATACCCCGAGCCAGGCGTGCCGCGCTCATGTGGCGGCTGCTGCTCTGGCCAGTGACCATCGCCAGCGCCGTCTTCGACTCGGCTTTCATCGCCTCGATCGTCCAACAGCTCCTGAACGTACGGTCGGATTCCGTGCACTACTGGTTGGCATATCTGCCCGGGATCGGCATCGCCGTGTGCCTGCTGGCGGCCGGCTCCTTTCTCGCCGAACAACTGCAGGACTTGCAGGAAGCACGAGAGGCCACCGGCGCTCCGAGGAGGCCGCCCCACTCCGTCCGGAAGTGGCTCTGGCAACTGAAGTCTTCGCTGTTGTTCGTCGCCGCTGTCCTGTCGCTCACCGTCATGTGCGGTGTCGTTCGGGTCTCCATGGCCGTGGAGGAGTCCGGGGAGCCGGTGCTGGAGCGGTACCAGTGGGTCATGATCGCTCTTCTGCTGTTCCTCGCGGTCTCCTCGGTGACCGCCAAGGTCCTCTCCCACAACCCGGCGCCCGCCGAGACCGCCACGGACGGCGCGTCGGCGAAGGACCTGAAGAAGCGCTGCCGGACGGCCGACAACCTGGCCGCCAAAGCCCGAAAGGCAATGGCCCGGCACGTGACCGCCTGGTTCGCGCTCAAGGCCGCGGTGGATGGGGCCGAGCAACGTGCGCGCAAACGCGTCGAGGACGCCTCGGCCGGCCTCGTCGAGGAGCGCGCCCGCACCGGAACGGCCGGCTCCTTCGAGTTCCCGCTGGAGTCGCCGGCGTGGCCGGTGGAACAGCAACCGACGATCGCCTGCGCTGCAGCGGCCGTCACCCCCCTGCGACGGACCGGAGAACCACAGATCAGGATCGACCTGCTCGACGAGGCCGGGAAGATCCTGAAGGACCACCGCCACGACCACCTGTCGCGCCGTCTGCACGAGGTCCTGGCAGACCTCGATCGGTTGTGGGGCCCCGACGAAAGCCCGCCGGCATCGCAGGACCCGCTAGCGGACGCCGCCGTCGACGCGCGGGGGAGCGAGAACCGGCAGCCGAAGGAGCGCACCGAATGAGCACCTCCCCATACGTCCCGGACGAGGCCCGGATCAAACATCTCGAACTCCTCCAGGCGACCGTCAACCGGCTCGGCACCAACTCCTTCCTCATCAAGGGCTGGGCGATGACCGTCAGCGGCGGTCTGACAGCAGCGGCCATGGGTGGCGCGGGCTGGCCCGTGGCACTGATCGCGCTCATGATGACCGCCGGGTTCTGGCGCCTCGACTGCTACTACCTGGAGAAGGAGCGGCTGTTCCGTTCCCTCTACGAACGTTCGTCGATCACCGCGGCCGACCAGATCCCCCTCTTCACCATGGACGTGGAACGCTACGCCCGGCCGGAGCCCTGGCGCCTGGTGGCTCTGTCGCGCACGATGTCGCTGTTCTACGGCACGTTCGCGGTGGTGGGCATCGCCGTGACCGTACTGCTCATGACCCATGCCTCGCCCGCGTTCTGACAGGCCGTGCGGACACGCGGCCGGGACGGCTCTCGGCGGTCGAGATCTTCGCGGCTTCCGTGACGCCACGTGGAACCACTCGTAACCGCCGGGAGAGACCCGCGGGCTCCCTCGTCCCGGGAAACACAGGGCCGGTGTCGCTGTCGACGCACCAGTGGTCGGCCCGTTCACCGGCGGGTGGCTCATCGACGTCCCCGGACGACGGTGGACCTTCCTCGGACGCAAGTTGTCCGCCGGCTCCCCTCCCGACGCCCGCCTGTTCACCGGCTCGCGTGGCAGAGGCATCTCCACCACCGTCCTGTGCGACGCGACGCACTGGGACGGCGTCGTCACAAAACTCGGCTACGGGCATCAGGATCGCCGACCACGGATCACTGACCACCGCCCAGCGCAATCCGCAGCCCGGACGTACAGGAGATCACGGCCGTGGGGGCCGCGCCGTCCGCACACCTGAGCGTGCTCCGCGCACCAGGCTCGCTGCCGAACCCATTCATCGTGGCCCGCCGGCCTCGGTCCAGAGAACCGGTCCCCGACTGGTCCTCGAGAATGGTCAAGGGCCGGTTTCGGATCTCTCCAAAACCGGCCCTGATCTGCGACTTTCTCAAGTCGGGACGACAGGATTTGAACCTGCGACCCCTTGACCCCCAGTCAAGTGCGCTACCAAGCTGCGCCACGTCCCGGTGCCCTCACGCGCGGTGCGACCGCGCGATCACGCGACAGCACCTTACCGCACCCACCGGGCCACGCCTAAGCGGGACCGGCGGGGGACAATCGGCCGTATGGACAGCACAGCATCGGACCGCCCGGCCGGCGCCCGCGACCGGGACGAGGAGGGGCGGGCGCGCAATGCCCGGCCGCGCGACGGGCTGGGGCGCCCGCTGCCGTACGGCGCGGACGGCGTCGCCCGTCAGCCGGAGGGCGTCGTACGGGCGCCGGACGCGACGGTCGCCGAGGCGCAGCGGCTGCTGGACGAGGGGAAGCCGTTCCACGCGCACGAGGTCTTCGAGGACGCCTGGAAGTCGGGCCCCGAGGAGGAGCGGCAGCTGTGGCGCGGGTTGGCCCAGCTGGCGGTGGGGCTCACGCACGCGGCCCGCGGCAACGGCACCGGCGGGGCAAGGCTGCTGCGGCGCGGGGCGGGCGCCGTGACGGAGTGGGCGGCGTCGGACGCCGGACGGGAACGGCCGTACGGGGTGGATCTCGGCGCGGTCGCCGGGTGGGCCGGGGGGCTGGCGCGGGACGTGGAGGACGGTGCGTCCGTGGACGCGGGGGCGCGGGCGCCGCGGCTGCGGGGCTGACCCGCGGGCGGCGGGCCGGCGGCGTACGGCAGACTCGTGGGGTGCGGAAGATTCATGTGATCGGTATCGGTGCGGGCGACCCCGACCAGCTGACCCTGCAGGCGGTCAGGGCGCTGCGGAGCACGGACGTGTTCTTCGTCCTGGGCAAGGGCGAGGTGAAGGACGACCTGGTGCGGCTGCGCCGGGACATGCTGGAGACGCACGTACCGGAGGGGACGTACCGGGTCGTCGAGGCCCGTGACCCGGAGCGGGACCGGAGCGCGGAGGGCGCGGCGTACTCCCCCGCCGTCGAGGACTGGCGCCTGGCCCGCGCCGGCATCTACGAACGGCTGATCGCCGAGGAGCTGGGCGAGGACGAGAGCGGCGCGTTCCTGGTGTGGGGCGATCCGTCGCTGTACGACAGCACGCTGGGCATCCTGGAGGAGGTCCTGGGGCGCGGCACGGTGGCGTTCGAGTACGACGTGGTGCCCGGCATCAGCAGCGTCTCGTCGCTGGCCGCCCGGCACCGGACGGGGCTGAACCGGGTGGCGCGGCCGGTGCAGATCACCACCGGGCGGCGGCTCGCGGAGGGCTTCCCCGAGGGCGTCGACGACGTCGTGGTGATGCTGGACGCCCACCAGACCTTCCGGCGGTACGCGGACCAGGACCTCGACATCTACTGGGGCGCCTACCTGGGCACCCCGGACGAGATCCTCGACTCGGGTCCGATCGCCGAGGCCGGCCCGCGCATCGAGCGGCTGCGCGCCGAGGCGCGGGAGCGCAAGGGCTGGATCATGGACACGTACCTGCTGCGGCGGCGCCCCAGAGCCTAGGCTCCGGCGTACCCGGGCGGACCGTCCCCGCATGCGTGGCCGCTGCACGGGTGTGATCGTGACCCCGTGACAGTCGCCGAGGAAGCGCCACGGACCGCCGCCGCCCAGCCGCCCGTGCTGGACCGGCGGCGTCGCAACGTCGTCTTCGTCACGATCATGCTCGGGCTGCTGCTGGCGGCCCTGGACCAGACGATCGTCGGCACCGCGCTGCCGACGATCGTGTCGGACCTGGGCGGCGCCTCGCACATGTCGTGGGTGGTGACGTCGTACCTGCTCGCGGAGACCGTGGCGACGGTGCTGGTCGGCAAGTTCGGCGACCTGTTCGGCCGCAAGGTGGTCTTCCAGGTCTCGGCGGTCGTCTTCATCACCGGGTCGTTCCTGTGCGGACTGGCGACCAGCATGCCGCTGCTGATCACCTGGCGGGCGATGCAGGGCATCGGCGCGGGCGGCCTGATGGTGACGGCGATGGCGCTGATCGCGGACGTCATCCCGCTGCGGGAGCGGGGCAAGTACCAGGGCGCCATCGGCGCGGTGTTCGGGGTCTCGACGGTCATCGGACCACTGCTGGGCGGGCTGTTCACCGACCACCTCTCGTGGCGCTGGGCGTTCTACGTCAACGTGCCCATCGCGATCGCCGTCGTGATCGCCGCGGCCCGCACCATCCCGGTGGTGAAGTCGGCCGTCCGGCCCGTCATCGACTACCTGGGCATCGCGCTGGTCGCGGTGGGCGCGAGCGCGCTGATCCTGGCCACCAGCTGGGGCGGCAACGAGTACGCGTGGGGCTCGGGCGTGATCCTGGGCCTGTTCGCGGGCGGGCTGGTCGCCCTCGCGCTGTTCTGCCTGGTGGAGCTGCGGGCGGCCGAACCGATGCTGCCGATGCGGCTGTTCGCCAACCCGGTGTTCACGGTCTGCTCGGTGCTGAGCTTCATCGTCGGCTTCGCGATGCTCGGCGCGCTGACATACCTGCCGACCTATCTCCAGTACGTCGACGGTGACTCGGCCACCGTCTCCGGGGTCCGCACGCTGCCGATGGTGGCGGGGCTGCTGATCGCCTCGGTCTTCAGCGGCAGCGTCGTCAGCCGGACGGGACGGTACCGGCTGTTCCCGATCGCGGGCACGCTGGTGATGGGCGTCGGCCTGTACCTGATGTCGCTGATGGACCCGTCGACCGGTGCCGTCCTGGAGTCGCTGTACATGTTCGTGCTGGGCACGGGCATCGGCCTGTCCATGCAGGTGCTGATCATCGCCGTGCAGAACACCGTCGACTACGCCGACCTCGGCACCGCGACCTCCGGCGTCACCTTCTTCCGCACGCTGGGCAGCTCCTTCGGTACGGCCGTGTTCGGCACCATCTACGTCAACGCCCTCGGCCCCAACCTGCGCGACGGCGTCGCCGAGGCCGCCCGCACCGGCGCCGCCGACCCGTCCGCGATCGGCCGGGCGGCGACCAGTCCGGAGGGCGTGCACGGACTGCCGTCGCAGGCCTCGGAACCGATCGTCGGGGCGTACGCGGACACCCTCCAGACGGTGTTCCTGTGGACGGTGCCGGTCGCGGCGGTCGGCTTTCTCGTGGCCCTGTTCCTCAAGCAGGTCCGGCTGCGCGACAGCGCCCGCGCGGGCTCGACGGACATGGGCGAGGGCTTCGCGTCCCCGCACGGCGCCGACAGCAGGCGCACCCTGGAGGCCAGCGTCGGGAGGATCCTCGGCGGTACGGAGCTGGACACCGCGCGCCGGATCATCGCGGACAGCGACACCCGGCTCGACGTCGCGGGCGCGTGGGCCGTGATGCAGGTCGAGCTGTTCACCCGCCTGGTCGGGCACGCCAGCCTCGGCCTGATCGCCGCGCGCCGCCGGCTGCCGCCCGAGGTGCTGCTGCCGGTCTTCGAGCGGATGGTCGAGGAGGGCTTCCTGACCCGGCACGGCTCCCTGCTCTCCCACACCGAGGCGGGCGCGCGCGAGGCCCTGGTCATCGGGCGGGCGTGGGCCACCTGGCTGGAGGGCCGGGTGGAGCAGGACATCGGCCGGCCCACCGGCACCGAGCTGCGCGCCGCCGTCGACGCCATCGCCAAGCGCCTGCTGGTCGAGGACCTGAGCAGCGGCCTGCCGCGGCGCCTCACGCCAGCAGGAGCTGCAGACCGCCCACGATCGTCGCCGCGATCACCAGACGCTCGAACAGGCGCTGGTTGATCCGGGACACCGCCCACTTGCCGAGGAACGCGCCGGGCACCACGAAGACGACCAGCGTGGCGTCGAGGAGCAGTGAGCGGCCGTCGATCAGGCCGAGGCCGGCGCTGAAGGGCACCTTGGAGACGTTGACGATCAGGAAGAAGAACGCCGACGTGCCCAGGAAGCCGAGCTTGCGGAAGCCGGCGGAGAGCAGGTACATCGACATCACCGGGCCGCCCGCGTTGGCGACCATCGTGGTGAAGCCGCCGAGGACGCCGTACGAACGGGCCTTGACCCGGCCGGCCCGCGAGGCCGTGCCGTCGCCCTCGGACGGGTCGGACGCGTCGGCCTGTCTCCGGCGCCACACCGTCACCCCGGCCATGAGCAGCAGGATCACGCCGATCGAGGTCCGGACGACCGCGTCGTCCGCCCAGACCAGGAACAGGGTGCCCACGGCTACGCCGACCCCCACGGCGGGGAACAGCCGCCACAGTGTGGGCCAGTGCGCGTGCCGCCGGTAGGTGAGGACGGCGAGGACGTCCCCGGCGATCAGGACGGGCAGCAGGATGCCGGTGGAGGCGCGGGCGGGCAGGACCGCGGCGAAGATCGCCAGACTGACCGTGTTGGCCCCGCTCACGGCGGTCTTGGAGAAGCCGACGAGCAGGGCCGCGAAGGCGAGGGCGGCGAACTCCCAGCCGGTGAGGTGCCAGAGCGTCATGGTGTCCATTGCGGCCACTGATGCTATGCGCACCCAACCGGTCCGCGTAAGCAGCGTCTCGCCAGTCGGTCCTTAGCGGGTCGGCGGTCCCTGGTGCTGGGCGTGGTCGGCGTACCGGGCCCGCAGTTCCCGCTTCAGCACCTTCATGCTCGGCCCGAGCGGCAGGGCGTCCGCGAACTCCACGCGGCGCGGGTACTTGTACCGGCCGAGGTGCCCCTTGGACCACTCGGTGATCCCGGCCGCGTCCGGCGTCGCGCCCGGCTCGGGGACGACGACGGCGCACACCTCCTCGCCGTGGAGTTCGTCCGGGAGGCCGATGACGGCGACCTGCGCGACGCCGGGGTGGCGCGTCAGCACCTCCTCGACCTCCCGCGGGTAGACGTTGTAGCCGCCCCGGATGATGACGTCCTTCTTGCGGTCGACGATGCGGAGGAAGCCCTCGTCGTCCTTGGTGCCGAGGTCCCCCGTGCGGAACCAGCCGTCGACCAGCGCCTCGGCAGTGGCCTCCGGGCGGCCGAGGTAGCCGGAGAAGACGTTGTGGCCGCGTACGACGACCTCGCCCAGCTCACCGGTCGGCAGCAGGACGACGCGGCCCTCGACGTCCGCGTCCGCGATCTCCACGTCCACGCCCCACAGCGGGTGGCCGATGGTGCCGGGCCTGGTCCCGAACACGGGCTGGTTCACGGCCGCCGCGGGCGAGGTCTCCGACAGCCCGTACCCCTCGTGGACGCGCGCGCCGAACGCCTCCTCGAACCGCTCCAGCACCGCCACCGGCAGCGAGGCTCCGCCGGAGACGCACACCCGCAGATCCGGCAGGGAGTCGGCGTCGCCCGCCGCGGCGGCGAGGGCGACGAACATGGTCGGCACCCCGTGGAAGGTGTTGACCTTCTCCTCGACCATCAGCTCGATCGCGCGCGCCGCGTCGAAGCGGGGCAGCAGGACGAGGGTGGCCCCCGCCCGCCAGGTCGAGTTGAGGGAGACGGTCTGACCGAAGGCGTGGAACAGCGGCAGCGCGCCGAGCGCGATGTCGTCGGGCCGGATGTCGTTGGCGTCGAAGGCGTTGACGGTCGCGTTCATCACCAGGTTGAAGTGGCTGAGCACCGCGCCCTTGGGGACACCGGTGGTGCCGCTGGTGTAGAAGACCACGGCCGGGTCGTCGGCGTCGCGGGTGACGTACGTGGGCAGCGGCTCGGCGTCGGCGGCGAGCTTGCCGAGCTCGTCGCCGAGGGTGATCACCCGTACGCCCGTCTCCCGCGCGGCGGCCGTGCCCGTCTCGGCCTGGGCGGGGTGGCACAGCAGCAGCGTGGCGCCGCTGTCGCGCAGCACGTGCTCGACCTCGGCGGCCGACAGCAGGAGGTGCACGGGCACGACGACGCCACCGGCGGCGGCGATCGCGTAGTACGCCTGCGGGAAGTCGGCGGTGTTCGGCGCCATCAGCGCGACCCGGTCCCCCGGCCGGACGCCGAGGCCGGTCAGCGCGCCGGCCTGCGCCCGCGCCCGCCGCCACACCTCGGCGAAGGAGAGCCGCAGGTCGCCCTCGACCAGCGCCTCCTTGTCGGGACGGCGCCGGGCGTTCTCGGCGAGGATGGCGGCGACGGAGAGGGTTGCCATGGGGTGTTGCTCCGTTTCTGCTGCGGCTCTGCGGAGAGATGCGACGTGCGTCCGGTCAGTGCCGTTCGACGAGCACCGCGCTGCCCTGCCCCACGCCGACGCACATGGTGGCCAGCCCGCGGGCCGCTCCCGTGCGGCGCATGCGGTGGAGCAGGGTGGTGAGGATGCGGGCGCCGGAGCAGCCGAGCGGGTGGCCCAGCGCGATGGCGCCGCCGGTGGGGTTGACCAGGCCGGGGTCGATCCCGAGCTGGTCGACGCAGGCGAGGGCCTGGGCGGCGAACGCCTCGTTGAACTCGGCCTCGGCCAGGTCGCCGGCGCTCCAGCCGGCCCGGGCGAGGACCTTGCGGGTGGCGGGGACCGGGCCGATGCCCATGACGTCCGGGTGGACGCCGGCCGAGCCGCCCGCGACGTAGCGGCCCAGCGACTCCAGACCCAGGTCGTTCAGGGCCTCCTCGCTGACCAGGAGGAGTCCGGCGGCGCCGTCGTTCATCGGGGAGGCGTTGCCCGCGGTGACCGTGCCGCCGGGGCGGAAGACGGGCTTGAGGCGGCCCAGCTTCTCCAGCGAGGTGTCCTCGCGGACGCATTCGTCGGCGTCGACGACCACGCCGTCGGGGCGCTCGACCGGGAGGATCTCGTCATCGAAGTACCCGTTCTTGCGGGCCTCGGCGGCGAGGTGGTGGCTGCGCAGGGCGAACTCGTCCTGGCGCTCGCGCGGGATGCCGTACCGCCCGGCGACCTCCTCGGCGGTCTCGCCCATCGCCAGCAGTCCGTGCAGGTCCTTCATCGCCGGGTTGACCAGGCGCCAGCCGAGCCGGGTGTCGACGGTCTCGATGCGGTGCGGCAGCGCCTCGTCGGGGCGGGGCAGCACGAAGGGGGCGCGGCTCATCGACTCGGAGCCGCCCGCGAGCACGACGTCCGCCTCGCCCGCGGCGACGGTGCGGGCGGCGGTGGTGACGGCCTCCAGGCCGGAGGCGCACAGCCGGTTGACGGTGGCGCCGGGGACGGACTCGGGCAGGCCCGCGAGGAGGGCGGCCATCCGGGCGACGTTGCGGTTGTCCTCGCCGGCCTGGTTGGCGGCGCCCCAGTACACGTCGTCGACGCGGGCGGGGTCGAGCGCGGGCACGTCGGCGACCAGGCCCCGGATCACTGCGGCGGCGAGGTCGTCGGGACGCACGGAGGACAGGGCACCGCGCAGCTTGCCGATCGGGGTGCGGCGGGCGGCCGCGAAGTGGACGGGACGCACGAGGGACTCCTGACCGTCGTCGCCCGGTCGCCGGACGGCACGCCGCCGGACGAGGGGCACACGACATTAATTAGCACTGCTAGTTTTGGACTATAGACCGCCGGACCGCTCCCTGGGAAGATCCTCCGGTGACCTTCACCGACGGAGCCGGAGGAGCCATGGCCGAGGCCCGCGCACACGACCTGACCGGAACACGGGGACGGATCACCGCCCGCGAGTGGCCCGCCGACCGGCCCAGGTACGTGGCGCTGCTGGTGCACGGCTACGGCGAGCACGTCGGGCGCTACGAGGAGGTGGCCGGTGTCCTGGCCGGACACGGCGCGGCGGTCTGGGGTCTCGACCACACCGGACACGGCCGGTCCGACGGCGAGCGGGTGCTGGTCGAGGACTTCGAGGACGTGGTCACCGACGTGCACTCGGTGGCCGCACGGGCCCGCGCCGCCCACCCGGACCTCCCGTTCGTCGTGATCGGCCACTCCATGGGCGGCCTGATCGCCTCCCGCTACGCGCAGCGCCACCCCGGCGGGCTGAGCGCGCTGGTGCTGTCCGGGCCGGTCATCGGCGACTGGGAGCTGCCGCGCCGGCTGCTCGCCCTGCCGGAGATCCCCGACATCCCGATCAGCCCGGCCTCGCTCTCCCGGGATCCGGCCGTCGGCGCGGCGTACGCGGCGGACCCGCTGGTCTGGCACGGCCCGATGAAGCGGCCGACCCTGGAGGCCTTCGTGCGGACCCTGGGGAAGGTGGCCGAGGCCGGAGATGTCGGCCCGCTGCCCCTGCTGTGGGTGCACGGGGACGACGACCGCCTGGTGCCGCTGCCGGGCAGCCGCCCGGGCGTCGAGGCGCTGAGCGGCGGCGACCTGACCGAGCGGATCTATCCGGGCGCCCGGCACGAGCTGTTCAACGAGACCAACCGCACCGAGGTCTTCGCCGACGTCACCCGCTTCCTGGACGGCGTGCTCGCCCGCTGACCGGGGCGCGTTTGCCCCTCCGCCCCTCGGGCACCCGCGCCTACGCACATACGCACGACGATCTGAGGGGCACCTCATGACCGACGCCCTCGAACTCGACGCGCTGTGGGAGGACTTCCACCGTGTCGTCAACATGACCTCCGCGGAACTCGCGGACTGGCTCCGGGTACGCGACTCCGGTGAGCTGACCGAGCCGCTGCCGGACGACGCGGGGCCGCCGCTCGGCCGGCACGTCCTGTCGATCCTCCAGAAGCGGCGCACCGACCTCACCGAGGAGAACCTGGGCGCGATGCGCGAGGTCGTGGACACCGTGACGGCGCAGGCCGACCTGGAGAACGAGCCCAGGTCCGACGACGCCGCGCTCCGGCACCGCCTGATGACGGTCGGGCACGACCCGCTGAAGCCCTAGCCGTGAGCCCCGGACAACGGGAGGTCGTGCGCGCGCTCGTCGAGGCGCACGGGCAGACGTACGCCGAGGAGGCGGGCATCCGGCTCAAGGACACCCCGCAGCCGCTGTACCGGCTGCTGGTCCTCTCCCATCTGCTGAGCGCCCGCATCCGCGGCTCGATCGCGGTGGCCACCGCGCGCGCCCTGTACGACGCGGGGCTGCGGAACCCGCGGCGCATGGCCGACGCCGACTGGCAGGAGCGGGTGGACGCCCTCGGCCGGGGCGGCTACCGGCGCTACGACGAGCGCACCGCCACCCAGCTCGGCGAGGCCGCCGCACTGCTGACCGAGCGGTGGGGCGGCGACCTGCGCCGCCTCCGCGAGGAGGCGGTCGGCGACCTCGCCGAAGTACGGCGGCTGCTCCGGGAGTTTCCCGGAGTGGGTCCGACCGGCGCGGACATCTTCCTGCGCGAGGCCCAGCTCGTCTGGCCGGAGGCGGGCCCCACCCTGGACCGAAAGGCCCTCCAGGGCGCGGAACGCCTCGGCCTGCCGTCCGACCCGGACCGGCTCCTCGGCCTCGCCGGGACGACGGAACCGGCCGTCCTCGCGGCCGCGCTGGTGCGCGCGGCGGTGGACAAGGACGTCGCCGAGGACACCCTGGAACGCGCGGGCTGAGCCCGGCCGCCCGGCCCCGGGTCAGGTCACCCGGACAGCCCCGTGCGCTGGTGGGCCCGCGGCCGCGGTGATGCGCTGAGGACACCGTTCCCGTCCCAGGAGGCATCCCGCGATGAGCCGTCGACCGTCCCGCCCCGCCCGCCTCGTGGCCGCCGCCCTGACGGCGGGCGCGCTGCTGACCGCCGCGGCCTGCTCGGACGACGCCGGCGGGTCGGACACCGCCGCGGAACGGGCGCGGTCGGCCTCCCCCGCCGCCGAGCGGGCCCCCGCGGCACAGCCCACCGGGTCCCCCAAGACCGCCCCCACCCTCACCGAGTCCGGCGCGAAGGCCGCGCTGCTCACGGAGGGCGACCTGGAGGGCGACTGGAACCAGGTCCAGGACGCCGACAAGTGGCGCGACCAGATGCTCGTCGGCGAGGTCGACGTGTCCGACTTCCTCACCGCCAGGACGGACGCCTCGGACTGCCAGGAACTCCTCGACGGGCTCTACGGCGAGAACCTGCTGGGCGAGCCGTCGGGGCCGTCGGCGGTCACCGGCTTCGAGCAGGGCGACTCCCGCCTCCTGGACCAGGTGGCCGGCTACGACCGCGGCGGACTGGACGAGCGCCTGGAGTGGATGGACTCCCTGCCCCAGAAGTGCGACCAGTTCACCGCGACCGACTCCGGGGGCGAGAAGCGCACGGTCCAGGTGACCGAGGCGTCGGTCCCGGAGGTGGGCGACGCCCGTGAGGGCCTGCGGGTGACCGTGCAGGGGTCCACCG
Source organism: Streptomyces sp. NPDC058985 (assembly GCF_042740985.1). Taxonomy (NCBI): domain Bacteria; kingdom Bacillati; phylum Actinomycetota; class Actinomycetes; order Kitasatosporales; family Streptomycetaceae; genus Streptomyces; species Streptomyces sp. NPDC058985. The sequence goes on from NZ_JBHYJX010000003.1 coordinate 76,177, forward strand.
GCGGCAACCCGGCCACGCTCAGCCTGGACGTGGCCGTCGTACGCGTCGGCACCTCCGCCCTGACCGTGACCGGCGGCGGCCTCGACGGCGACCAGGCCGACGCCGTCGAGCAGGGGGTGCGGCAGGGCACCGAGCGCCTGAAGACCGTCCTGGACGGCGGCACGCCCTCCCCGCAGCCCACCCCCATGACCTGACCCCGGCTCCCGCACCCGCTCCGCGCCCCCGCCCCGCGTACGCCGACACGGCGCGGGGCGGCGCCGTGTGCACGGATCCGGCGAAACCCGGACAGCGTGATCACCGGACGGCACAATGGTCGGCGGTGGACGGCGCACGCGCGAAGGAGCCCGAGACGTGAGCGAGAGCGACCCCGTACCCGGCGGGCGCCCGGGCGAGACCGAGCGGGCCACCGCGCTGAGTGGTGAGCTGTCCGGCCAGGGAGTGCACGGTGTCGTGCTGGCGTACGTCGACACGGCGGGGATCGCCCGGGTGAAGACCGTGCCCACCGCGCGGCTCGCCTCGGCCGCCGCGTGGGGCGTGGGCATGTCCCCGGTGTTCGACACCTTCCTGGCGGACGACTCGATCGTCGCCACGGACGTCCTCGGCTCCCCCGACGGCGACCTGCGCCTCCACCCCGACCTGGACCGGCTGACCGTGCTGGCGGCGCAGCCCGGCTGGGCGTGGGCGCCGGTCGACCGGATCACGCAGGAGGGCGGGCCGCACCCGGCGTGCGCGCGCACCGTCCTGCGCCGCACCGTCGGGCACGCCGCCGAGCGGTACGGCCTCCGGTTCAAGGCGGCGATCGAGATCGAGTGGTCGGTGGGCCGGGGAGACGCGGACGACGGCGCCTTCGTCCCGGCCGTGTCGGGGCCGGCGTACGGCGCCGCCCGCCAGATCGGGCTCAGCGACTGCGCGGCCGACCTGCTGGCGGCGCTCGCGGCCCAGGGCGTGGACGTGGAGCAGCTGCACCCCGAGTACGCGGCGGGGCAGTTCGAGGTCTCGGTGGGCGCTCTCGACCCGGTGGCGGCGGCCGACCGCAGCGTGCTGGTGCGGCAGACGATCCGGGCCGTGGCCCAGCGGCACGGGCTGCGGGTCTCCTTCGCCCCGGCGGTCCTCGGGCGGGGCGTCGGCAACGGCGGGCACCTCCACCTCTCCGCCTGGCGGGACGGGTCCAACCTGCACGCCGGCGGCACCGGCCGGTACGGCATGACCGCGGAGGCCGAGTCCTTCGTCGCCGGGGTGCTGGGCCACCTGCCGGCGCTCCTCGCGATGACCGCGCCGAGCCCGGCCAGCCATCTGCGGCTCCGCCCCTCGCAGTGGGCGGGCGTCTTCACCTCCTGGGGCCGGGAGACCCGGGAGGCGGCCCTGCGGATCGTCACCGGGAGCGCCGGGGAGCAGGGCCGGGCGGCGAACCTGGAGGTGAAGCCGGTCGACCTGGCCGCCAACCCGTATCTCGCGCTCGCCTCGGTGATCGCCGCCGGACTGGACGGACTGGCGTCGTCCGCGCCGCTGCCCGAGGAGATCACCGGCGACCCCGCCCGGCTGGACCCCGCCGACGCGGTGGCCCGGGGGGTGCGCCGGCTGCCGGTCTCCCTCGCCGAGTCGGTGGCGGCGTTCCGCGCGGACGACGTGCTGCGGACCGCGCTGGGGCCGGTCCTGGCCGACGCGGTGACCGCCGTACGGCAGGGGGAGATCGACGCGGTTGCCGGGCTCGACGACGACCGGGTGGCGGCGGCCTACCGCTGGAAGTACTGACATGGCCGGCGGCCCCGTCCACGAGAGCCTCGCCGCGCTGGAGCTGGTGGACCACCACTGCCACGGCGCCGTCACCGGCGACCTGGACCGCGAGGGCTTCGAGTCCCTCCTCACCGAGGGCGAACGATGGCCCGGCGTGTCCCCCTTCGACAGCCCCGTCGGCATCGCCGTGCGCCGTCACTGCGCTCCCCTGCTGGACCTGGAGCGCCACGCGCCCCCGGACGTCTACCTGGCCCGGCGGTCCGAACTGGGCGCGGCAGAGGTGAACCGGCGGTTCCTGCGGGCCGCGGGTACGGGCGTGTTCTGCGTGGACACGGGCTACGCCCCGGACCGGGTGACCGGGCCGGCCGAGCTGGCGCGCGCCGCGGACGCCACGGCGTACGAAGTGGTGCGGCTCGAGCAGGTCGCGGAGGCGGTGGCGGCGGGCGGTGTCGAGCCGGACGCGTACGCGGAGGCGTTCCGCTCGGCCGCGTGGGAGGCGGTACGACGGCCGGGCGTGGTGGCCGTCAAGTCGGTGGCGGCCTACCGGACGGGCTTCGGCCTGGACCCGGCCCGTCCCTCACCCGAGGAGGTCACGGGGGCGGCGCGGCGGTGGCTCGCGCGCGGCGGCCGGCTCGACGACCCGGTGCTCGTCCGTCACCTGCTGTGGACCGCGGTGGACCTCGGCCGGCCCCTCCAGCTGCACACCGGCTTCGGCGACGCCGACATCCGCATGCACCGCGTGGACCCGACCCTGCTGACCGACTGGCTGCACCTGACCGCCGGCACCATCCCCGTCCTGCTGCTGCACTGCTGGCCCTACCAGCGCCAGGCGGCGTACCTCTCGGCGGTCTTCGAGCGCGTGTACCTGGACGTCGGCCTCACCCTGCACCACGTCGGCCCCGCGCGGGCCCGCGCGATCCTGGCGGAGGCGACGGAGATCACCCCGTTCCGGAAGCTGCTGTACAGCTCCGACGCCTATGGTGTGGCCGAGTTCCATCACCTCGGGGCGGTCGCGTTCCGGCGGGGGCTGGCGGGGCTGCTCCAGGAGCGGCTGGACGCCGACGAACTGGCTCTTCCGGACGCGCTGCGCCTCGCGCGCTGGGCGGGCCGGGACAACGCCCGCCGGGTCTACCGGCTGCCCGGGGGCCCGATGGACGACGGCTGAGCGGCGTGGGACCGGTCACAGTCCCGGAGCGCCGCCCGGGAAGCAGGAACGGCTGAAAGTATGATCAAGCGATGTCTGACATGACCGAAACCACGCCGGGCTGGCTGACGACCGACGAGCTGGAGATGGCACGTGCCCGCATGCCGATCCTGTACGTCGAGGCGGTGCCCGTCCGCGTCGACGACAGCGGCGAAGTCACCAGCGTCGGCCTGCTCCTGCGCATCGGCCCGGACGGGACGGTCAGCCGGACGCTGGTCTCCGGCCGGGTGCTCCACCACGAGCGGGTCCGGGACGCCCTCCTGCGCCACCTGGAGAAGGACCTGGGCCCGGTGGCGCTGCCCCGGGTGCCGTCCTCGCTCCAGCCGTTCACGGTGGCCGAGTACTTCCCGACGCACGGGGTGACGCCGTACCACGACCCCCGGCAGCACGCGGTCTCCCTGGCCTACGTGGTGCCGGTCACCGGTGACTGCCGGCCCCGGCAGGACGCGCTGGACCTGGTCTGGTTCGACCCGCGCGAAGCCCTGTCGGAGGCGGTGCGCGGCGAGATGCCGGGCGGGCACGGGGTGCTGCTGAAGCAGGCGCTGGCGCATGTGGGCTGCGTGGACTGAGGCGCGGGTGGCGGCGCGCGGCCGCCACCTCGCCCGCACGCGAAGAGGGCCTTCGCGGACTGCTGTCCGCGAAGGCCCTTCGCCGTGTCGGGACGACAGGATTTGAACCTGCGACCCCTTGACCCCCAGTCAAGTGCGCTACCAAGCTGCGCCACGTCCCGTTGCCCGTCTGACCTGGGGTTTCCCCCGGCCGAACGCGCAGGAAAACCATACCGCACTCGGGCCCGTGGTCGCGCATCGCTTTTCCGGGGCGGGCACCGCGGTCAGCACTTCTCGGCCCGGGACGGCTGGGCCTTCCGCGCCGCCCGTCCCGAGCCGGCCGCGGCCGCGTCGACCCGGACCAGGCCGCGCACCGCCGGTATCAACAGCAGGGCCGCGCAGACGGCGAAGCTGGTCGCGCCGGAGACGAGCAGCACGTGGTCGGCGCCCAGGGCCGATGCGGCGGGCCCGGCGAGGGCCTGGCCGACGGGCATCATCGCCAGCGAGCCCGCGACGTCGTAGGCGTGGATGCGGTTGAGCACGTCGGGCGGCACCTGGGTCTGCACGCTGGTCGCCCACATCACGCCCCAGAAGGACATCCCGGCCCCGGCGACGGCGGCGCCCGCGGCCATCGCGGGGACGTCGAGCCCGGCGCCGACGCTCGCCGGGAAGGCGGCGAAGCCGACGAGGGCGATCGCCCCGGCGCGGAGCATGCGGCGGGGCCGCAGCCGCAGCGCGACGAGGCCGCCGACGACGGTGCCGGCGCCGAGGGCGGAGTTGACCAGGCCGTAGGCGCGTGCGCCGTGCTCCTGGACCACCTCGGTGGCCACGAGGGGGACCGTCGGGCCCCAGACGGCGATCATGTAGACGCACCAGACGGCGATGACGCCCCACAGCCACCTGCGGGAGCGGAACTCGTGCCAGCCCTCGACGAGGTCGGCGCGGAAGGCCTTCGTCCGCGGGCCGGTCGCGGTCCGGCCGCCCGGCGCGAGCGGGGGGAGCCGGAGGAGCAGCAGGCACCCGGCGCTGACCGCGTACGTGGTGGCGTGGGCGGCGAAGACCCCGCCGGGTGAGGCGAAGCCGACCAGGAGGCCGGCCACGGCGGGACCGGCGAGCTGGGCGGCGGACTCGGCGACGCGTATCGCGCCGTTCGCGCCCTGGATGTCGGCGGCCAGGCGGGGCACGGTGCTGGCGACGCCGGGCTGGAAGACGGCGCTCGCGACACCGTTGACGAACCCGATGGCGCAGATCTGCCAGAGCACGACGTGTCCGGAGAAGAAGAGGACGGCGGCCAGCGCCTGGGTGCCGAGCCGCACCAGGTCCGCGCCGATCATCAGCCTGCGCGTGCTGAAGCGGTCCGCGAGGACTCCGCCGAAGACGACCAGTCCGGCGAAGGCGGCGGCGGTCGAGGCCATGGCGAGGCCGACCGCGCCCGCCCCGTACCCGTGCTGCAGCAGACCGGCGGCGAGCGCGACGGGCAGCATGGTGTCGCCCAGCCTGGCGACGGCCCGCGCGGCGAAGAACAGCGCGAAGTCCCGCGACCAGACGGCTCGCGCCGCCGTCGCCCCCTCGTGCGTGGACTGCGAGGCCGTCCCGGCCATCCCGCGCTCCCCTCCCCGGCCGCGCCGTACGTCCGACAGCCGGAGCCCCCTCCGGCCCCGGCTGCCACGCGTGTCCCCGGATCATGCCACGGGCCACCGACAGCGCCCGAGGGATTTTCTAGCTCCCGGCCGGCAGCCCCAGTCGTGGATGGGCCTCCAGGAGGCGGGTCGGGGCCGCCTGGCGCCAGGAGTCGGCGAGGATGTCGCGGAGTTCGTCCTCGCCCTCCAGGGCCGCGAGCCGGGCCCGGACCCAGGCGAACTGCGCCTCGTGAGCGGCGATCCAGAACTTCCCGGGCTCGGCCAGCACCAGTTCGTCGCGCTCCTCCTTGGGGCAGCGCACCGCGATGGAGGTCTCGTCCTCGGGCAGCGTGGCGAACATCTTCCCCGCGACCCGAAACGTGGGCATGCTCCAGGCGATCTTCTCCGTGGTGTCCGGCAGGGACAGGGCGACACGGCGTACGTCTTCTGCGTCCGGCATGCCAGGCACGCTATCGGCCGCCACTGACAATCACCCGGCGGCGAAGGGGCCGCCGATCTGCTTGTAGTAGATGGTCGTCGGCCGCAGCTCGCCGCCCGGGTCCGCCGCGTAGCCGGGGATGGTGCCGGTCCGGGTCCACCCGGCGGAGCGGTAGAGGTGTTCGGCGGGGCTGCCGGTCTCGGTGTCCAGGTGGAGCAGGGTGAGGCCGGCCGCGGCGGCCGACTCCTCGGCGGCCGCCAGCAGCCTCCGTCCCACGCCCCGGCCGCGGACCGACCGGGCGACCATGAACTTGACCAGCTCGGCGCGGTGGCGGCTGTTGGGCTTGTCGGGCAGGGCGAGGCTCACGGTCCCGCACACCCGCTCCCCCTCGTGCGCCACCCAGACGGCCAGCTCCCCGGCGGCCACCGCGCGGACCCGGGCCCGCCACCACGCGAGCGCCGGGCCGCGTTCCAGCGGCGCGAGGAAGCCGACCGACGCGCCGCCGTCCACGACGTCGGTCAGCAGGTCCGCCAACTCCTCCAGCAGCGCGGTCAGCCGGCGCTCGTCGACACGACTGACGATCACGGCAGCACCACCGCCAGCACGTAGCGCGTCTCCTCCGGGCCCGCGCAGCGGAACCTGGTCGGCCCCCACACCCGCATCCGCAGGCAGTCCCCGGTGCCGAGGTGGTGCGCGACGTCCTGGGCGGTCACCTCCAGCGCGCCGCCCAGCACCCAGACGTGCTGTTCCAGGCCGGGGACGGGCGGCCGGTCGTAGGCGATGTCGGCGCCGGGGGCGAGCCGTCCCTCGACCAGTTCGCCGCGCAGTGCGGCGTGCGGCGGGGAGACCGAGCGGCGCACGAAGCCGGCGGTCCTGTCCTCCCACCGGGGCTGCTCAGCCGCCCGTACCAGCAGCGCCGGCTCCCCCTCGACCTCGCCGAGCAGCCGCGACATGGTCCGGCCGTAGACCGCGCACAGGCGGTTCAGCTGGGCGGCGGTGGGGCTGGTCTCGGCGCGCTCGGCCCGCGACAGCGTGGACCGGCTCACTCCGCTGCGCTCCGCCAGCTCCCCCAGCGACCAGCCGTGCTCGGCCCGCAGTTCGGCGAGCCGGGCGGCGAGCCGGGCGTCCACGGGGTCGGGAGCCCCGTCGTCACCTCTGTCGTCGTCTCTCATATCAGGGACGCTATCCCGGATATGAGACAGGCACGTTACGGAAGCCTCACGCCCGGGCCACCTCGTCGAGCGCGTCAAGCACCGGCCGGATCAGCGGGTGCTCCTCGGCCCCCCGGCGTACGGCCGCGAAGACCCGGCGGGTGGGCGCGACCCCGTCGACCGGGCGGACGACCACGCCGGTGAGGTCGGTGCCGTGCAGCGCCGAGCGCGGGACCAGCGCGACACCCGCGTCGGCCGCGGCGAGCGAGACCACCGCGCGGAAGTCGTCCGAGGAGTGCTCCATGCGGGGCTGGAAGCCGGCGCTCTCGCAGGCCAGCACGACGACGTCGTGGCACGGGTTGCCCGGGTAGGGGCCGATCCAGGGGTCCTTGGCCAGCTCCGCGAGCGGGACCTCGTCGGCACCGGCGAGGCGGTGGGCCACCGGGACGACGGCGTCGAAGGGCTCGGCGTACAGCGGGACGTGGGTCAGCCGCGGGTCGTCGGCGGGCGGTGCCCCGCGGTACTCGACGGCGACGGCCACGTCGACCTGCCGGTCCAGGACCATCGGCAGGCTGGCGTCGCCCTCGGCGTCCTGGACGCGGATGCGGATGCCGGGCGCGGTCTCGGCGAGGCGGGCCAGCGCGGGCGCGACCACCAGGGCGATGCCGGTCGCGAAGGAGGCGACGGTGACGGTGCCGGCGGCGCCCGAACCGTAGGCGGCGAGTTCGGCCTCGGCCCGCTCCAGCTGGGCGAGGACGGCGTTGGTGTGGCTCAGCAAGATCTCGCCCGCCGGGGTCAGCCGTACGCCCTTGGCGCCGCGCTCGACCAGGCGGTGGCCGGTCTCCTGCTCCAGGGCGGCCAGCTGCTGGGAGACCGCGGAAGGGGTGAGGTACAGCGCGGCGGCAGCCGCCGTCACGGTGCGGTGGTCCGCCACCGCTCGGAGGATGTGCAGCCGCCGCGCTTCGATCACGGGATCGATTCTCTCAGGTCACCGGCGTTTCACGCGGCGAGCTGCTCCCGGGCCGCGACGAAGGCGTCCACCGCGCGGTTCACGTCGGCCGTGGAGTGCGCGGCGGAGAGCTGGACGCGGATGCGGGCTTGTCCCTGCGGCACGACCGGGTACGAGAAGCCGATCACGTAGACGCCGCGCTCAAGGAGCAGCTCGGCCATGCGGCCGGCCTCGGAGGCGTCGCCGATCATCACCGGGGCGATGGCGTGGTCGCCGGGGAGGATGTCGAAGCCCTCCTCGGTCATCCGGCTCCGGAAGAGGGCGGTGTTCTCGGCGAGCCGGACGCGCAGGTCGTCGGCCGACTCCAGCAGGTCGAGGACCTTCAGGGAGGCGGCGGCGATGACCGGGGCCAGGGTGTTGGAGAAGAGGTAGGGGCGGGACCGCTGGCGCAGCAGGGCGACGATCTCGGCGCGGGCGGCGACGTAGCCGCCGGAGGCGCCGCCGAGGGCCTTGCCGAGGGTGCCGGTGATGATGTCGACGCGGTCCATGACGCCGTGCAGCTCGGGGGTGCCGCGGCCGCCGGGGCCGACGAAGCCCACGGCGTGCGAGTCGTCGACCATGACCATGGCGTCGTAGCGGTCGGCGAGGTCGCAGATCTCGTCGAGGGGGGCGACGTAGCCGTCCATCGAGAAGACGCCGTCGGTGACGATCAGCTTGCGCCGGGCGTCGCCGGCCGCCTTGAGCTGCGCCTCCAGGTCGGCCATGTCGCGGTTGGCGTAGCGCAGGCGCTTCGCCTTGCTGAGGCGGATGCCGTCGATGATCGAGGCGTGGTTGAGGGCGTCGGAGATCACCGCGTCCTCGGGGCCGAGCAGGGTCTCGAAGACGCCGCCGTTGGCGTCGAAGCAGGAGGAGTAGAGGATCGTGTCCTCCTGGCCGAGGAACGCGGAGAGTCGGCCCTCCAGTTCCTTGTGCACCTCCTGGGTGCCGCAGATGAAGCGGACGGAGGCCATGCCGTAGCCCCAGCGGTCCAGCGCCTCGTGGGCGGCGGCGACGACCTCGGGGTGGTCGGCGAGGCCGAGGTAGTTGTTGGCGCAGAAGTTGAGGACCTCGCCGGGGCGGCCGCCCGCGGTGACGTTCACCGTCGCCGACTGGGGGGTGCCGATCACGCGCTCGGGCTTGTGCAGTCCGGCGGCGCGGATCTCGTCGAGGGTGGTGCGCAGGTCGTCGCGCACGGAGTCGAACATCTCAGAAGCTCCTAGGATCCTGGGAAAGCAGGTGACTTACGCGGTCCAGTCGAGGATGACCTTGCCGCCCCGGCCGCTCGCGGCGTCGGCGAACGCGGCCTCGAAGTCGCGGTGGGAGTAGCGGCCGGTGATCACGGGGGCGAGGTCGAGGCCGCCTTCGAGCAGCACCGACATGGCGTACCAGGTCTCGAACATCTCGCGGCCGTAGATGCCCTTGACGGTGATCATCGAGGTGACGATCCGCGCCCAGTCGACGGGGAACTCCTCGGCGGGCAGGCCGAGCATGGCGATCCGGCCGCCGTGCGTCATGTTGGCGATCATGTCGCGCATGGCCTCGGGGCGGCCGGACATCTCCAGGCCGATGTCGAAGCCCTCGCGCAGGCCGAGTTCGCGCTGCCCGTCGGCGATGGTGGCCTGTGAGACGTCCAGGGCGAGACTCACCCCGACCTTGAGCGCCAGGTCCAGGCGTTCCTTGCTGACGTCGGTGATCACGACGTTGCGTGCCCCGGCGTGCCGGGCGACGGCGGCGGCCATCAGGCCGATCGGTCCGGCGCCGGTGATCAGTACGTCCTCGCCGACCAGCGGGAAGGACAGAGCGGTGTGCACGGCGTTGCCGAACGGGTCGAAGATCGCGGCGACGTCGAGGTCGACGGGGACGCGGTGCACCCAGACGTTGCCGGCGGGCAGGGCGACGTACTCGGCGAACGCCCCGTCGCGGCCGACGCCGAGCCCGACGGTGGCGCGGCACAGGTGGCGCCGGCCGGCCAGGCAGTTGCGGCACTTGCCGCACACCAGGTGGCCCTCGCCGCTGACCCGGTCGCCGGCCTTGATCTCGGTGACGTCCCGGCCGGTCTCGACGACCTCGCCGACGAACTCGTGCCCGACGACGAGCGGGGTGCGGATGGCCTGCTGCGCCCAGCCGTCCCAGGCCCGGATGTGCAGGTCGGTGCCGCAGATGCCGGTGCGCAGCACCTTGATGAGGACGTCACCGGGTCCCACGACGGGCTCGGGCACGTCCGCGAGCCACAGACCGGGCTCCGCCTTCTCCTTGACCAGCGCCTTCAACGCTACGGCTCCTGACGGGTGAGACCCCGGGACCGCGCACGCCGAAGCGGCCCGCGTCCGGGGAGGGGAGGGGGATCGCACTGCAATCTGCCGTACGACACCACCCCGGGTCCATCGAGCCTTTCTTAAGCCCGGCCGCAGCTTTCCTTCACGCCGTCCGCCCGCCGTCCCGCGTTCTCACAGCGGGAGCCCGTCCTCGGCGCTGCGCTCGATGCGGCGGACGAGGTCGGCCGCCGTCGACTTGATCGTCGCCAGGCCCGCCGTGCCCCAGGTCCGGGGCCGTACGTCGGCGGCGGAGACCGTGCCCAGGACGGTGCCCGTGCTGTCGATGAGCGGGGCACCGAGGTAGGAGCGGATGCCGAACTCGTCGACGACCGGGTTGCCGGCGAAGCGCGGGTAGTCGCGTACGTCCTCCAGGACGAGGGCCTTGCCCCGGACCACCACGTGCGGGCAGAAGCCGTGGTCGCGGGGCTGGACGCGGCCGAACTCCGGGCTGGTCCCGTCCCCCCGGGTCACCGGAGGGATGTCGGGGACCCGCAGGCCCGCGAAGAACTGCCCGCCCTCGACCAGGAAGTTGACCATCCCGTACGGGGCCTCGGCGAGGCCGGCGAGGTGCGCGGCGAAGGTGTCGAGCGCGGGGTCGGGGCGTTCCACCAGACCGAGCAGGCGCAGCCGTCGTACCCGGGCGGGGGCCTCCCGGTCCTCGGGGGTGAGCAGCAGGCGTCCGGCCGGGCGCGGCGGGTCGTAGGTCATGGGCGGGCTCCGGCGCCGTACCCCGTGGTGGGGGCCGGCGTGTGGGCGATGAGATGGCGTACGAGGGTGAGCAGGGTCTGCACACCGGAGCTGGAGATCCGGGCGTCGCAGCGGACGATGGGGATCTCGGGGTGCAGGTCCATGGCGGCGCGCACCTCCTCGGGGTCGTAGCGGTGGGAGCCGTCGAACTCGTTGATCGCGACGACGAAGCCGAGGCCGCGTTCCTCGAAGAAGTCGACGGCGGCGAAGGACTCCTCCAGCCGGCGGGTGTCGGCGATGATCACGGCCCCGAGCGCGCCCTCGCACAGCTCGTCCCACATGAACCAGAAGCGTTCCTGGCCGGGTGTGCCGAACAGGTACAGGACGTGCGCGGGGTCGAGGGTGATGCGGCCGAAGTCCATGGCCACGGTCGTTTCGAGTTTGTTCTCGATTCCGTCGAGGTTGTCGGTCGCGGCGCTGACCGTGGTGAGCAGTTCCTCCGTGCTCAGCGGCGCGATCTCGCTGACTGCGCCGACGAAGGTCGTCTTGCCGACTCCGAATCCGCCCGCCACGAGGATCTTCAGGGCGGTGGGGAACGGGTCGGCGCCTTCGCCGTGGACGTGGTCAGAGCTGTCGTCGTAGTCCATCGAGCACTGCCTCCAGAAGGGCCCGGTCCGTGGGGTTGTGGTGGAACGCGGCGGGGGGTTTGGTGGTCAGCGCGCCGCAGTCGACGAGGTCCGAGAGCAGCACCTTGGTGACCGCCACCGGCAGCCGCAGGTGCGCGGCGAGTTCGGCGACGGGGAGCGGCGCCCGGCACAGGTCGAGTACCTGCGTGTGCTCGGGTCCGAGGTAGCCGAGGGGGGTCGTCCCCGTGGCCATCACCTGGGACATCAGGTCGAGCGCGACGGTGGGCCGGGTACGGCCGTTGCTGACGGTGAAGGGGCGCACCAGCCGTCCGGCGGCGTCGTCGAGCCAGGGCCCGTCGCCGGCCGCGGCCACCCTCAAGGCCTCATCGCCGGTGGTTCGACGGCGTGCTGCCGGGGCGCGGTGGCCAGGTAGGGGCGGACGCTCTTGACCAGCATGGCCATCTCGTAGCCGAGCACGGCGGCGTCGGCCTCCCGGCCGGCCAGGACGGCGAGGCAGGTGCCGGATCCGGCGGTGGTGACGAAGAGCAGCGTCGAGTCGAGTTCGACGACGACCTGCCGCACGTCCCCGCCGTCGCCGAAGCGGACACCGGCGCTGCGGCCGAGGGAGTACAGGCCGGAGGCCAGGGCCGCCATGTGGTCGGCGCTGTCGGCGTCGAGACCGTGGACGGACTTCACCAGGCCGTCGCAGGACAGGAGCACCGCGCTGCTCGTGTGCGGGACGCGCTGCACGAGGCCGCTCATCAGCCAGTCGAGGTCGGACACTTGGCCGGTCGGCGCATCGCTCGCCATGGTGGATCGACTCCTTGGGGTACGAAGATCTGTGGGGGCGTTCATCCGGACTGCTCCCGGGGGGTCGGCTCCAGGTGCGGTGCGGCCTGGTGGGGTGGCGCGGTGGGGGCGGGCGCGGTGGGGGCGGGCGCCGTGGGGACGGGCGCCGTGGGGACGGAGTCCGTGCGGACCGGCTCCAGGGAGGCCGGCTCCCGGTGCTGCTGCGCCTCGGCGAGGCCCATGCCCCGCTGGAAGGCCGCCATCAGGCCGGGGTCGTGACCGGTGTACCGCTCGGGTTCCTGGCGCGGTGCCGGGCCGCCGCGCAGTTGGGGTGCGAGGTGCTCCTGGGCGCGGCGGCGGGGCAGCTGGGGTTTGCCCATGGTGCCGCGCACCGCGCTGTGGCGCGGGACGGGCGGGGTGGCCGCGTGTTCGGCGATGACACCGCGCTCGTCGGGGCGTACGCCGGGGACGGCGGCGGCCGGGGTGGGCCGGTTCTGCCGCGTACCGCGCACGGGCAGCGGCAGGGGTTCACCTTCGGCGGCGGTGCGGCCCCGGGTGGGGCGGGGCACCGCGGGCGCGGTCGTGGAGGGTGCGACGGCGGCCTGCGCGGCGGTCGTCGGCGCCGCAGCGGGGGTGGCGGGGGCCGCAGCGGGGGTGGCGGGGGGCGCAGCGGGGGTGGCGGGGGGCGCCGGAACCGTCGGTGCCGTGGGCGGTGGCTGGTGCCGGGGCGGCGGCAGGGGGACCGGTCCGGCGGCGGCCGCCTCCGCTGGCCGGGCCGTGCCGCCGGGGGGCCGGCCGGGTTCCGTGCCCAGCAGAGCCTGCGGGACGACCAGTACGGCCTGGACACCGCCGTAGATGTTGGTCTGCAGCCGGACGGTGATGCCGTGCCGCTTGGCGAGCTGGGAGACGACGAACAGGCCGATGCGGCCGTCCGCCAGCAGGTGGGCGACGTTGACCTGGTCGGGGTCGGCGAGCAGGGCGTTCATCCGGGCCTGCTCGGCGGTGGGCATCCCGAGTCCGCGGTCCTCGACCTCGACGGCGAGGCCGGAGGTGACGAGGCTGGCCCGCATCAGCACCTGGGTCTGCGGGGCGGAGAACAGGGTGGCGTTCTCGACGAGTTCGGCCAGCAGGTGGATGACGTCGGCGACGGCGTGGCCGCGCAGGGTGCCGTCGATCGGCGGCACCAGGCGGACCCGGGAGTACTGCTCGACCTCGGCGATGGCCGAGCGGAGCACCTCGGTCATGTCCACCGGGTTGCTCCACTGCCGGCGGGAGACGGCGCCGCCGAGCACGGCGAGGTTCTCCGCGTGGCGGCGGATGCGGGTGGCGAGGTGGTCGACGTGGAAGAGGCCCTTGAGGAGGTCGGGGTCCTCGATCTCGTTCTCCAGCTCGTCCAGGATGGAGATCTCGCGGTGCACCAGCGACTGGAGGCGCCGGGCGAGGTTGACGAAGACCTCCAGCTTCTGTTCGCTGCCCGCCTGGCTGGAGAGCTGGGCGGCCCGGACGACGGCGCTGACGGCGCCGTCGTGGGCGCGGGAGAGGTCGGCGGCGAGCAGTTCGAAGTCGTCGGCGTCGGCGGGCGGCCCGCCGCGTGGTTTGCGCCGGGGCGGCGGCTCGCCGCGGCGCAGCGCCTCGACCACGGCACGCAGGTCGCCCTCCTGGCGTGCGGTGCCGCGGCGCAGCGCGCCGACGCGTTCGTGCACGGAGCGGGCGGCGCGGTCGGCTGCGACGGCGGCGATGGCGACGGCCGCGGCGGTCACCGAGACGGCGCCGGCGACGACGGCCCACAGAACGGGGCCGGGGCGGATGCCGGTGGAGCGGACGGTGAACAGGACGACCGCACAGCCGCTGAGGGCCACCGCGACCGGCGGCAGCACGGCGAGACGCAGGAGTTGGGGCCGTATGTGGGTCTCGGGCAGCGCGGGGGCGGTGCGGGTGGCCGGCCGGCCGTGCCGCCCGCCCTCGCGGCGGTCTGCTCGCGCGGCCGGGGCGCGGAGGTGAGACATCGGGGTCCTCGTACTGGTCCGTCGGTCTGGGTGCTCGCGCGTGGTGACGGAAGTGCCACGCGGGCAGGCGACGGCACGCGGGCACGCGTCGTCGCTGCGTCGACCGACCGGACCGGGGGACCCGGCCCTACGTCGCCCGACGGACACTGACAGTAGTCGCCTGGCCCTCATGTGCGGTGGGCAGTTGCCAAAGTCCCCCGGGTAACGTCCTGCTCTGGTATGAGCCCTCGTACGACAGGCCGATAAGCCGGTGAAGCAGCCGCTCCGGAAGGGTCGAAGACCGGTCGGACTCGATCAGAATCGGTCACTGTCGGTAGTCGAACCTCAGGGCGGCGTCCAGGCGGCGGTGGCGGATGGATCGCGCCGTCCGGGCGCAGTTGAACCCACTTGATCGGCGTGTCGCTCGCCTTCTCCGTCACGCCGCCTCACGTACGGCAGGATGACAGCCACCCATAGGTAACTTTGAGTATTGAGAGATGCGCACACCGTGACAGTCCTCGAACCGCAAGGTTCCGCAGCTGCAGAGTCTCATTACGAAGATGAACTCCCGCTCCGGCGCAAGACCCCCGGCAAGGTCGTGGTCAGCTGGCTGACGACCACGGATCACAAGACGATCGGCACGCTGTACCTGACGACCGCGTTCGTCTTCTTCCTCGTGGGCGGGGTGATGGCGCTGGTCATGCGCGCCGAGCTGGCCCGGCCGGGAATCCAGATCGTGTCGAACGAGCAGTACAACCAGGCGTTCACGATGCACGGCACGATCATGCTGCTGATGTTCGCGACGCCGCTGTTCGCCGGTTTCACGAACTGGATCATGCCGCTGCAGATCGGCGCGCCGGACGTCGCCTTCCCCCGGCTGAACATGCTCGCCTACTGGCTGTACCTGTTCGGCTCGACCATCGCGGTGGGCGGGTTCCTGACCCCGCAGGGCGCGGCCGACTTCGGCTGGTTCGCCTACAGCCCTCTGTCGGACGCCATTCACTCCCCTGGTCTCGGCGGCGACCTGTGGGTCATGGGTCTGGCCTTCTCCGGCTTCGGCACCATCCTCGGTGCGGTCAACTTCGTCACCACGATCATCTGCATGCGCGCGCCCAGCATGACGATGTTCCGGATGCCGATCTTCACGTGGACCGTGCTGCTGACCGCGGTGCTGGTCCTGCTGGCCTTCCCCGTCCTCGCCGGAGCCCTCCTCGCGCTGATGGCGGACCGCAAGTTCGGTGCGCACATCTTCGACTCGGCCAACGGCGGGGCGCTGCTGTGGCAGCACCTGTTCTGGTTCTTCGGCCATCCCGAGGTGTACATCATCGCGCTGCCGTTCTTCGGCATCGTCAGCGAGGTCATCCCGGTCTTCTCCCGCAAGCCGATCTTCGGTTACACGGGTCTGATCGCGGCGACCATCGCGATCGCGGGCCTGTCGGTGACGGTGTGGGCGCACCACATGTACGTCACAGGGGGCGTGCTGTTGCCGTTCTTCTCCTTCATGACCTTCCTGATCGCGGTCCCGACCGGTGTGAAGTTCTTCAACTGGATCGGCACCATGTGGAAGGGCTCGCTGTCCTTCGAGACACCGATGCTGTGGTGCACGGGGTTCCTCGTCACGTTCCTCTTCGGTGGTCTGACCGGCATCGTCCTGGCCTCGCCGCCGCTGGACTTCCACGTCTCGGACTCGTACTTCGTGGTGGCGCACTTCCACTACGTGGTGTTCGGCACGGTGGTGTTCGCGATGTTCGCGGGCTTCCACTTCTGGTGGCCGAAGTTCACCGGCAAGATGCTGGACGAGCGCCTGGGCAAGATCACGTTCTGGACGCTCTTCGTCGGCTTCCACGGCACGTTCCTGGTCCAGCACTGGCTGGGCGCCGAGGGCATGCCGCGCCGCTACGCGGACTACCTGGCGGCCGACGGGTTCACCGCCCTGAACACGATCTCGACGATCAGTTCCTTCCTGCTCGGTGCCTCGATGCTGCCGTTCTTCTACAACGTCTGGAAGACCGCCAAGTACGGCAAGCCGGTCGGCGTCGACGATCCCTGGGGCTACGGCCGTTCACTGGAGTGGGCGACCTCCTGCCCGCCGCCGCGGCACAACTTCCTCACCCTCCCCCGCGTGCGCACCGAGTCGCCCGCCTTCGACCTGCACCATCCCGACGTCAGCCAGCTGGACCAGTGGGAGAACGTCGCCCGCTACGGCGGGGAGACGGCGGCGGAGCGCGGAAGCGGCCGGCCGTGACACCACGACAGCACCGCCGGCCCTCGCCGGAGGCCCAGGGCGCCGTGCTGGCCAACGAAGCAGAGGGGTACCTGCTCGCGCAGACCGAGCTGGATCGGGCGCGCGGTGAGGCGGCGCTCCTCTGCTCGCGTCTGCCCTGGCTGACCACCGGACAGGCCGAGGACCTGACCCTCCACTATGTGCGGCAGCGCGTGGGCCTCACCAGGCAAGCACTCCAGGTCACAGCCGACCGGGCCCAGCGTCTGCGGGGCGAGTACGAGACCCGCTACCGGCACCTGCGCCGCACCCTCCTCAGACAGCACGCCGCCTGCGCCTGTCTGCTGATCGCCTGCTGCTCACTGACCTGTCTGCTGAAGCGCTGACACGGCGACCGGAGCACCCGCCCCGCCGCCGCGGTTCGAGGACCGTGCCCGGCACGAGCGCCACGCGCGCACGCCCGGCCCTGCCGCCGTACGGCGGGCAACCGCGCTCGCGCGCCGGGTACGGCGGGCCAATGGCCACCGCGCCGCTCACCGTGATCAGCGTCTTACCAGTCGACGCAGCGAGGCGGGCCGGCGGAGCGTACCCCCAGCTCCTCCTCTACATCACCGCTCCGCCGCGAGGTCGAGATCACCCCTGCCCGTCCCGGCCGCATCCTGGGTGCCGCCCGGACGCCGCCACGGGCTCGCGATCGGCTCCGACACCGCCCGCCACCACGCCTCCACCGGCACCTGCCCCGCCGGCTCGAACGGCTCACCCGGCCGCGGGAACGCCACCGCCTGCCCGGCCTCCTCCGCCGCGTCCTTCGTCCACTCCCCCGGCTCCGCCCACGCATGCGGCGCGAGATTGAAGGACCCCCAGTGGATCGGCAGCAGCACCCCGGCCGGAGCGCCTCCCTGGAGGTCCAGATGGGCCCGCAACCCCTCTGCGGGCGTCATGTGGATGTCCGGCCAGAAGTGGGAGTACGCGCCCAGCTGGATCATCGTGGCGTCGAAGGGGCCGTGCGCCGCGCCGATGTCCCGGAAGCCGTCGAAGTAACCCGTGTCTCCGCTGTGGTAGACGCGGTGCTCCTCCCCGGCGACGACCCACGACGCCCAGAGGGTGTGCTGGGTGTTGCGCAGTCCCCGCCCGCAGAAGTGGCGGGCCGGCGTCGCGGTCAGGGTGAGGCCGGCGACGCGCGTCGACTCGTGCCAGTCCAGCTCGCGGAGCCGGTCGGCGGGCACGCCCCAGTGTTCGAGGTGGGCGCCGACCCCGAGCGGCACGGCGAACAGGGTGTCCGTGCCGGCCAGCGCCTTGATCGTGGGCATGTCCAGGTGGTCGTAGTGGTCGTGGGAGATCACGACGACGTCGACCGGACCGAGGGCGGCCAGGGGAACCGGGACGGGGTGCAGCCGCTTGGGCCCGGCGAAGGGGAACGGGGAGCAGCGCTCGCCCCACACGGGGTCGAAGAGCACCCGCCGCCCGTCGATCTCGGCGAGCACGCTGGAGTGCCCCATCCAGGTCAGCCGGAGTCCGGTGGCCGGCGGCCGGGCGAGGTCGGCGAGGGTCGTGGCGTGCACCGGGATCGGGCCCGACGGGGCGCGGCGGAGCCGGGACTCCCGGTCGAAGTAGATCTTGGCGAACTCACGGGCCGATCCGGAGGGCCGGGTCCGGGCGGTGCCGCCCGGGTTCTGGAAGACGCCGTCACGGAAGTGCGGCGATCTGCGGATGCGCGCCATGCGCTCACCGGTCGGGTCCGCGCCGAAGGCCGCGGGCCGGGGCGTACGGAGCCCGGAACTCGGGGAACGGTATCCGGCCACGGTAACCTCCAGGTGGATTGGGTCAGGCTCTCATTATGGTCGTCTCGTGTGACACCGACTGATCGTGTCCGGAGCTTGGGGGACGGGGCGTGGTGCGAGTCCGGTTGAGTGTGGCCGAGCGGCGCGAGGAGCTGCTGCGCGCGGCCGTCGAGCAGATATCGGCGCGAGGTGTCGCGGCGCTGCGGATCGCCGACGTGGCGTCCGCGCTCGGGGTGAGCAACGCGTTGGTGCTCTACCACTTCTCCACGAAGGAGAAGCTGGTCGCCGCCGCCTTCGCCCGGGCCGCCGAGGACGATCTGGCTCATCTGCGCGGACTGCTCGGCCGCCGTACGTCGGCGGTGCGCCGTCTGCGGGCCGCCGTGCGGTGGTACGCCCCGACGGGGCAGGCCAAGGGCTGGCGGCTGTGGATCGAGGGCTGGGCGGCGGCGCTGCGCGAGCCCGTGCTGCGGGACGTCACGCGCGACCTGGACCGCCGGTGGAAGGCCGCGATCGCCGAGGTCATCGCCGAGGGGGTGGCCGCCGGGGAGTTCCCCTGCCCGGACCCCGAGGGCGCGGCCCTGCGGCTGACCGCGCTCCTCGACGGGCTCGCCGTGCAACTGACGTCGTACGGGGGCACGGTGTCGCGGGCCCGGGCGCGGGAGTGGACGGACGAGGCACTCGCCCGGGAACTGGGCCTGCCGCGGGAGGCGTTGGGCCACCCCCGCCGCTGACCCGCCGTACCCCGTCCGCAGCCGGCCTCCGCAGCCGGCCCGCCCGCACGACGCCGTCACGCCACCGAGGCGATCCGCGTCTTGATGTCGTGCGGCGACAGCGCCCCCTTGGCGGTCACGTGGTCGCCCGAGGACTGGCCGCGCAGCCGGCGCCCGATCCACGGCACCAGGTACTCGCGGGCCCAGTGCACGTCGTCCCGGCGTACGTCCAGCGCGGCGCGGTAGGGCAGCGGCGGCCAGGGCTGGTCCGGGTCGGCCGGCACGGGCAGGCCGAGCGCCTGTCCGGCGCGCAGCGCCACCCGTGTGTGGCCCTCCGGCGACAGGTGCAGGCGGTCGGCGTCCCACGCCCTGCGGTCCTGGACGCTGCGGAGCGACCAGAGGTCGAGCACCGGGCAGCCGTACCGGTCGGCGATGGCGCGGACGTGTCCGTTGTACGTGGCGATCTTGCCGCGCAGATGCCTGAGCACGGGCACGCCGCGGGTGTCGAACCCGGTCGTCACGAGGACGGTGCCGGCCGCTTCGGCCAGCGCGGCCACCGCCCGCTCGAACCGCTCGGCCACCTCGTCGGGGTCGGTGCCGGGCCGGAGGATGTCGTTGCCGCCGGCCGCGAACGAGACGAGGTCCGGCGCGAGTTCGGCGACTCGGGGGACCTGTTCGGCCGCGATCTGGTCGAGCAGCCTGCCGCGCACGGCGAGGTTCGCGTAGGTGAAGTCGCCCTCGGGGCGCCGGTCCGCGAGCAGTACGGCGAATCGGTCGGCCCAGCCGACGAACGCCCCGTCGGGGCCGCGGTCGCCGACGCCCTCGGTGAAGCTGTCCCCCAGCGCCACGTACGACCCGATCACTGCTCTGCTGTCATTCTTCGAATCGTCTGCCACATCGGGCCATGATTCACCTTGGAATGTGACCTACGCGACCGTAGGCAGGGGTTGACGGTCGGTGAGAAAGGCCACGCCTAAAGGCTTGGTCAATTGCGGAATACACCGAAGGCCGGACCCGGGGATCGGGGTCCGGCCTTCGGTGGTGTGGGGGCTGCGCCCTGGCCGTGCGTCAGAGAGAGACGCCGTGCGAGCGCAGGAACGCGACCGGGTCGATGTCCGACCCGTAGTCCGGCGTGGTGCGGATCTCGAAGTGCAGGTGCGGACCGGTCACGTTGCCGGTGGCACCCGAGAGGCCGACCTGCTGGCCCGCCGTCACCGACTGGCCGGCGGAGACGGAGAGGGAGGAGAGGTGGGCGTACTGGGCGTAGTGGCCGTCGGCGAGCTGGATGACGACCTGGTTGCCGTACGCACCGCCGGGGCCGGCGGAGACGACGGTGCCCGCGCCGACGGCCTTGAGCGGGGTGCCGGTCGGGACGACGAAGTCGGTGCCGGTGTGGTAGCCGCTGGACCACATGCTGCCGGACTGGTGGTACGGGGTACCGACGGTGCCGCCCGCGACGGGGGAGGTGTAGCCGCTGCTGGTGCCGGCGTCCGAGGTGGAGGCCTTCTCGGCGTCCGTGGACTTCTCGGCCGGCTTGGCGGCGGGCTTCTCCGCCTCGGCCGGCTTCTCGGCGGCGGGCTTCTCGGCGGCCGGCTTCTCCGACTGGGCGGTCTTGGCGCCGACCGAGAGCTTCAGGCCGGGGTGGATCAGCGACGGGTCCGAACCGACGGCCTGGCGGTTGTCCTCGTAGAGCTTCTTCCAGCCGCCGTCGACGTTCTGCTCGTCGGCGATCCGGGAGAGGTAGTCGCCGCTCTTGACGGTGTAGGTCCGCGCGTCCGAGTTCTTCTCGGCGCCACTCGCGGCGGCCTTCTTCGCCGTCGCCGCAATGGACTGGACGGACTGCTCGGAAACGGAGTGCGCGGGAGCGGCGTTGGCGCCGGCGGCCCCGATCAGCGGGAGGGCGAGCGCGGCGCCACCGGTTCCGGCGACGGCGATGGTGCGGGTCAGGCGCATGGCCCTGGTACGGCGGTGCTTACCCTTCGCGGGCATGGCGAATTCCTCTCCGGCGCCTGCGAGGTGAGCTGTCGGGTTCGGGCTGGAGATGCCCGGCCGCGCCGAAACGCGGCTTCACCCCAAGCCGTTCCGGGAACCGGAACAGGCATTCGTACCTGTGGGTCCCCCGCTCCTGCCGGGTACGGGTGGTGGATGAGAGTGGGCTCCGGTCGGCGGCAGGATTAGGCGTCCGTCCGGATCGGTGGTGAACGTAAGGGACCAAGACGCACCCGGACAAGCGAAGGGTTCCACCAGAAGGTGTTCCGATTGATCCTTTACGGGAATTTCCGGTCACACTCCGTCGATTCGGGGAATGGCTTTTCGTGTGAACATCCTTGAAAACCGGCTTGATTACGTGGACATGACGGACGACGCACGGTTACGGATATGACGCTGCTCACGCGCCACTTCTCCACCCTTTCGCAATTCAACGCCAGTTGGGATTAAGGCATCAATTCGGACAGAAGGTGCGAGGTCGCCCTTAATCCCCTGTGGACAACTCATGGGCGCAGCCAGGGGATGCCGTATCGTCGAGGCGAGCCCGCCGCCGAGCAGCGTCGGCGGGGCGGAGTGGGAGGAGTCCCCGTGACGCAGCAGGTCCCGTCGACCGAACCCGAGCTGACCGGTGTGCGCAATTTCCGGGACGTCGGCGGACTGCCGGCCGCGGACGGGCGACGGGTGCGGCATGGCGTGCTGTTCCGCAGCGGCCACCTGGCGCACGCCACCGGGGAGGACGCCGCCTTCCTGGCCACCCTCGGCCTGCACACCATCTTCGACTTCCGCAACGCGGCCGACCAGAAGCTGGAAGGCCCCGACGTCGAGCTGCCGGGCGTGCGCAATGTGAACCTGCCGCTGAGCGACCCGGCCGACGGCGCCGAGTTCTGGAAGATGGTCCGCGACGGCGACCTCGACCAGCTGCACGCGATCCTGGCCGACGGCAAGGGCGCCCGACGGATGATCGCGTCCTACCGCACGATCATCACGGAGCGCACGGAGGAGCACTCCCGGGTGCTGCACGCGCTGGCCGAGGACAGCGTCCCCGCCCTGATGCACTGCGCGGCCGGCAAGGACCGCGCGGGCCTGTCGATCGCGGTCACGCTGCTCGCGCTCGGTGTCGAGCGCGATGCCGTCCTCGACGACTACCTCAAGTCGAACGCCACGCACCGCCGCTACAAGGTGCGCCGCGGCGGCTCCGCCGCCTCGGCCTACTCCCCCGAGGTCATGGAGCTGCTGAGTCCCTTGTTCGACGCGCGCGCCGAGTACCTGGCGGCGGCCTTCGACACCGTCGAGGAGACCTGGGGCGGCGTCGACGCCTACCTGGAGCAGGGCCTGCACCTCACCCCGGCGGCCCGGGAGCGGCTGCGCGAGCGGATGCTGGACTGATCCGGCGCGGCAGCGGTCCGCCCGGCCGCTAGCGGCCGGCGCCCACCTCGAAGAGCAGGTAGAGGAAGCCGCCGAAGACGTGTCCCAGGGCGATGTAGATGAGCAGCCGCACCCACAGGGCGCGCGGGAACTTCTCCTCCATGGATCTCACGGCATCTCCCCGGGGGGCGTCGGGCCGAGGCACAGCGCGGCCGTCGGGCTCTGCAGCAGGGTGTGGACGAAGAGCAGCTCGACCCCTTCGGGATCCTGTGCCGCGATCCGGTGCGGGGTCAGCGAGTCGAAGTGGGCGCCGTCCCCCACACCGAGCCGGTGCTCGGTGTCCCCGAGGCGCAGCCGCAGACGGCCCCTGAGCACGTGCAGCCACTCCTCGCCGGGGTGCACCCGCACGATGTCGCCCTGCGAGCCGTACGGCACCTGGACGCGCAGGGCCTGCATGCCCCGGCCCGGCGCCCCCGCCCGCCGGTACGTCCAGCCGCCCGCGACGGTCGCCTCCATGTCGGCGGCGCGCACCACGGCGTCGCGGTCGGCGGCCGTCTCCCCGAGCAGCTCGGCGACGGTCGTACCGTAGACGCGGGCGAGGGCGAGCAGCATCGGCAGCGAGGGCTGGCGCTGCCCGGTCTCCAGGCGGGACAGGTGGGCGGGCGACAGCCCGGCCGCGCGGGCCGCCGCCTCCAGGGTCAGGGCGGCCCGCCGCCGCAGCTCACGCAGCTGGGGCGCGACGGCGGCGACCGCGCCGTCGGCCGGGCCGGTCTCGGAGGAGCTCGTGCTCATGAGCCCATTCAGCCCGAGACCTGCCCCTGAGGCAAGTTTTTTGCCTACGAGGCAAAGGCCTCCTCAGCGGTGCGCCACTGCCTGCTTGACCAGGGTCTTGCCGAAGTCCCACATCAGGCCGCCCCCGTTGTGCGCGTCGTCCATCACCTCGGTGAAGGCGTCGACGAACCGGTCCGCGTCCGCGGTGTCGATGATCAGGGGCGGGATCAGTTTGATCACCTCCAGGTGGTCGCCGGAGACCTGGGTGAGGATCCGGTGCCGCTGCAGCAGCGGCACCACCACCATCTGGGCGAACAGGCCCTTCCGGGCGGCCTGCAGCATGGTCCAGCGGCTGCGCAGCTTCAGGGACCGCGGCCGGCCGAACTCGATGCCGATCATCAGCCCGCGGCCCCGGACGTCGGCGAGCAGCTCGTAGCGGTCCACCAGCGCCGTCAGCCGGGACTTCAGCCGCTCCCCGACCGCGGCGGCGTTCGCCACGATCTCCTCGTTCTCCATCACCGAGAGCACGGCGAGTCCGGCCGCCATGGCCTGCGCGTTGGACCCGAAGCTCGCCGAGTGGACCTGCACGCGGTCCATCGAGGAGTACACCTTCTGGAAGATCCAGTCCTTGCCCAGCGTGGCGCCCACCGGCACGTAGCCGCCGGACAACGCCTTGGCCACGCAGACCAGGTCGGGCTCGACGCCGTCCTCGTGCTGGAAGGCGTAGAACTTCCCGGTCCTGCCCAGGCCGGTCTGCACCTCGTCGGCGATCAGCAGTGCCTTGTGCCGGTGCAGCAGGTCCTGCGCGGCCCGCAGGTAGCCGGGCGGTGCCTCGTGCACGCCCTTGCCCTGGATCGGCTCCACGATGAGCGCGGCCACGTCTCCCTGCCGCAGCTCGTGCGCCAGGGAGTCCAGGTCGCCGAGCGGGACCGCGGTGTCGGGCAGCAGCGGCGCGAAGCCCTTGCGGAAGCCGTCCTCGCCGTTGACGGAGAGCGAGCCGGTGGTCAGTCCGTGGAAGGCGTGGGTGCAGTACAGGATCCTCGGCCTGCCGGTCGCGTACCGGGCGAACTTCAGCGCGGTCTCCACCGCCTCGGTTCCGCTGTTGCCGAAGAAGACCCGGTCCAGGTGCGGGCTGTAGGAGAGCAGCCGCTCGGCCAGGAGCCCGGGCAGCGGCGGACAGTCGAAGCGGGTCAGGTCGGCGAGCGAGGCGTCCAGGACGTCGTGCAGCGCCTTGCGGACGACCGGGTGGTGGCGGCCCAGGCCCATCACCGCGAACCCGGCGAGCATGTCCAGGTAGTCGTTGCCTTCGGCGTCCCAGAAGTGCGCGCCCTCGGCCCGCTCGTAGACCTTGTCGAAGCCGATGGTGTGCAGCATGCGCGGCAGCTGGTGGTTGAGGTGCCTGGCGTGCAATTCGTACCGCTCGGCCCCGCGCTCGGCCAAGAGCGCGGCGAGGTCGAACTCCTTGGTCATTCAGTTCTCTCCTTGCGCAGGCATGACGTTCCGTCCGTCCCCGGGGGTGTCCACCGCTCGCCGCCCGACGGCCAGGCTCGCGCCGATCCGGCCGGCGATGTCGACCGGGGTGAGGCCGATGTCCGCGAGCACCTCGGCGCGCTTGGCGTGGGCGAGGAACTGGTCGGGGATGCCGAAGCGGCGCACGGGCACGTCGGTGTCGGCGTCGCCGAGTGCCAGTGCCACCGCCGAACCGACCCCGGCCGCCCTGCTGTTGTCCTCGACGACGGCGACCAGGCGGTGCCGTGCGGCCAGCGGGGCCAGCTCCGGGTCGACGGGTTTGACCCAGCGCGGGTCGACGACGGTGCAGCCGATGCCGCGCGCTTCGAGCAGTTCCGCGGCCCCGAGGCAGACGGGTGATCACGCCGACGGCCACCAGCAGCACCTCGGGCCGGTCGGCGGCATGCAGGACGTCCATGCCGCCGACCCGGCCCACGGCGGGTACGTCCGGGCCGACGGACTCCTTCGGAAAGCGCACCAGGGTCGGCGCGTCGTCGACGGCGACCGCCTCGCGTAGCTGGGCACGCAACTGGCCGGCGTCGCGCGGGGCGGCGATGCGCAGCCCGGGGACGACCTGGAGGACGGACATGTCCCACATGCCGTTGTGCGAGGGCCCGTCGGTGCCGGTGACGCCGGCCCGGTCCAGGACGAAGGTGACCCCGCAGCGGTGCAGCGCGACGTCCATCAGCAGTTGGTCGAAGGCGCGGTTGAGGAAGGTGGCGTAGACGGCGACGACGGGGTGGAGTCCGCCCGTGGCGAGGCCGGCTGCGGACACGGCGGCGTGCTGTTCGGCGATGCCGACGTCCCAGACCCGGTCGGGGAACCGTTCGGCGAAGGGTGCCAGGCCGACCGGGTGCAGCATGGCCGCGGTGATCGCCACGACGTCGTCGCGCTCCGCTCCGATCCGCAGCATCTCCTCGCCGAACACGGAGGTCCAGGACGGCCCGCCCGCGGGGCCGAGCGGTGCGCAGGTGAGCGGGTCCATCGCGCCGACGGTGTGGAAGTGGTCCTCTTCGTCGCGCAGGGCGGGTTCGTAGCCCCGGCCCTTCTCCGTGAGGCAGTGCACCAGCACCGGTCCGTGGAAGCGTTTCGCGCGCCGCAGCGCCGACTCGACGGCCCCGAGGTCGTGTCCGTCGATCGGGCCGAGGTACTTCAGCCCCAGATCCTCGAAGAGTCCCTGCGGGGCGAAGGCGTCCTTGAAGCCTTTCTTGGCGCCGTGCAGGGCCTCGTAGACGGTGTGGCCGACCACGGGGGTGCGGTGGAGCACGTCCTTGCCCCAGGCCAGCATCCGCTCGTAGCCGTCGGTGGTGCGCAGCGTCGCGAGGTGGTTGGCGAGGCCGCCGATGGTCGGGGCGTACGAGCGTTCGTTGTCGTTGACCACGACGATGAGCGGCCGGTCCCGGGCGGCCGCGATGTTGTTCAGGGCCTCCCAGGCCATGCCGCCGGTGAGCGCGCCGTCGCCGATGACGGCGACGACGTGGCCGCGCTCTCCGCGCACGTCGCGGGCCTTGGCGAGGCCGTCGGCCCAGCCGAGCACGGTGGATGCGTGGCTGTTCTCGATGACGTCGTGCTCGGACTCCTCGCGGGACGGGTAGCCGGACAGGCCGCCCTTGCCACGCAGTTTCGAGAAGTCCTGACGCCCGGTCAGGAGTTTGTGTACGTAGCTCTGGTGGCCGGTGTCCCACAGGATGCGGTCGGCCGGCGACTCGAAGACCCGGTGCAGGGCGACGGTGAGTTCCACCACGCCCAGGTTGGGTCCGAGGTGACCGCCGGTGCGGGCGACCGCGTGCACCAGGAAGTCACGTATCTCGTCGGACAGTTCACCGAGTTCCGCCTCGGACAGCGTCTTCAGATCGCGTGGTCCCCGGATGTTCTCCAGAATCGTCACGCTCGGGCCCCCTTCGGTCCGTGCTGTTCAGCTCACGGTGACGGCCGGCTCCCCCGACGCGCCGTCCTTCTCCATCTGCTCGGCGATCTTCATGGCCTCCTCGATGAGGGTCTCCACGATCTTCGACTCGGGGACGGTCTTGACGACCTCGCCCTTGACGAAGATCTGGCCCTTGCCGTTGCCGGAGGCGACGCCGAGGTCGGCCTCGCGGGCCTCGCCGGGGCCGTTGACGACGCAGCCCATGACAGCGACGCGGAGGGGGACCTCCATGCCGTCAAGACCGGCGGTGACCTCTTCGGCCAGCTTGTACACGTCGACCTGGGCGCGGCCGCAGGACGGGCAGGAGACGATCTCCAGTCGGCGTTCCCGCAGCCCCAGCGACTGGAGGATCTGGATGCCGACCTTGATCTCCTCGACCGGCGGGGCGGAGAGGGAGACGCGGATGGTGTCGCCGATGCCCTGCGAGAGCAGCGCGCCGAAGGCGACCGCCGACTTGATGGTGCCCTGGAAGGCGGGGCCGGCCTCGGTCACGCCGAGGTGGAGCGGGTAGTCGCACTGGGCGGCGAGCTGCCGGTAGGCCTCGACCATCACGACCGGGTCGTTGTGCTTCACCGAGATCTTGATGTCCCGGAAGTCGTGCTCCTCGAAGAGCGACGCCTCCCACAGCGCGGACTCGGCGAGCGCCTCGGGGGTCGCCTTGCCGTACTTCTGGAGCAGACGGCGGTCCAGGGAGCCCGCGTTCACGCCAATGCGGATCGGGGTGCCGTGATCGCGAGCAGCCTTGGCGATCTCGCGCACCTTGTCGTCGAACTGCTTGATGTTGCCCGGGTTGACGCGGACCGCCGCGCAGCCCGCCTCGATCGCGGCGAACACGTACTTGGGCTGGAAGTGGATGTCGGCGATCACCGGGATCTGCGACTTCCGCGCGATCACCGCGAGCGCGTCCGCGTCGTCCTGGGTCGGACAGGCCACCCGCACGATCTGGCAGCCGGACGCGGTCAGCTCGGCGATCTGCTGGAGCGTCGCGCCGATGTCCGACGTACGGGTCGTGGTCATGGACTGCACCGACACGGGGGCGCCGCCCCCGACGGCCACCGGCCCGACCTGGATCCGCCGCGACGCGCGCCGCTCGGCGATCGGCCGGACCGGTACCCCGGGGACCCCGAGGGAGACGGCGGTCACGACGTCACTCCCGGTTCGAGGAGACGGTCTCGCGCATGGCGCGCAGGGACTCCTTGAGGGACCCCATGGTGGCCAGGACGGCGGTCGGCTCGTAGCCGCAGTGCGCCATGCAGTTGGCGCAGCGCGGGTCCTTGCCGCGGCCGTACTTGTCCCAGTCGGTCTCCTCGATCAGCTCCCGGTACGTGGGCACGTATCCGTCGCTCATCAGGTAGCAGGGGCGCTGCCAGCCGAAGAGGGAGTAGTTCGGGATCGCCCAGGCGGTGCAGGGGAAGTCGACCTTGCCCTCCAGGAAGTCGAGGAACAGCGGCGAGTGATTGAGCCGCCAACGGGCCCGGTTGCCGCCCGAGAAGGCCTTCTTGAACAGCTCGCGGGTCTGCTCCACGCCCAGGAAGTGCTCCTGGTCGGGCGCCTTCTCGTAGGCGTAGGCGGGCGAGATCATCATCTCGTCGACCTTGAGGTCGTCGTTGAGGAAGTTGAGCACCTCGACGATGGTCTGCGGGGTGTCGGTGTTGAAGAAGGTCGAGTTGGTGGTGACCCGGAAGCCGCGCCGCTTGGCCTCCTTGATGGCCTCCACGGCCTCGTCGAACACGCCTTCCTTCGCCACGGACTCGTCGTGCCGCTCGCGCAGGCCGTCGATGTGGACCGCGAAGGCGAAGTAGGGAGAGGGCTTGAACTTGTCCATCTTCTTGCGCATGAGCAGCGCGTTGGTGCAGAGGAAGACGTACTTCCGCTTGGCCACCAACTGCCGCACGATCTCGTCGATCTGCGGGTGCATCAGGGGTTCGCCGCCGGCGATGGAGACCATCGGCGCTCCGGATTCGAGCACCGCCCCGACGGCCTGTGCGACCGGCATGCGCTGCTTGAGCACCCCGGCCGGGTGCTGGATCTTCCCGCACCCCTCGCACTTCAGGTTGCAGGCGAAGAGCGGCTCCAGTTCCACGATGAGCGGGAACTTGTCCCGTCGGCGGATCTTCTGTTCGGCCAGGTATGTAGCGACCTTGACGGACTGGCGCAGCGGCATGGCCATCTGGGCTCACCTCCGGGGGAGCAGCAAAGAACGGTGCCATTCGAAAAATGCGGGAAGAACGGATCGAAGAACGCGGAAAGCTGATATTCCTCCGCGCAGGGTGCCGATCCGGACGAGTTCGTGTTCCGGAGCGTCCACGACCACACGAACGGCCGCAACGGGGCGCTCGCCCGCCCGTACGGCGCTCAGGAGCGTGGCCGCGGACTCCATGTCGACGGCGATGGCGCCGGTCGCGAGCAGGTCGGCGCGTTCGGGGCCGCGAACGACGTGGTCCGAGCCGGTCAGCGGCCCGGTGTGGACGGTGCGCCCCGGCACGGCTCGCGCGAGTTCCTTGACGAGGCGGTCGGTGCCGACGCAGGCGACGGTGGAGCGCGGGTCCCGGGTCTCCTCGGCGACGACCAGGTCGCCGGGGTGCATGCCGGGGGCGAGTCCCGCGCAGAAGCCCGTGGCGAGCACGGCGGCGGAGCCGAGCGCCGGGCCGGCCAGGACCCGGGCGACCGAACGCTCGGCGGCCCGGGGGCCCATGCCGGTACGCAGGACGGTGACCGGCCCGCCCGCGCCACCGCGGTCGCCGGTGCGCAGGGCGAGGTGCTCGATGCCGAGCGCGCAGGCGATCAGCAGCGGGGAGGACGGGCCGGGCCGCGGGTTCATCAGCCGCCCTTCACCTCGGCCGCGGACGTCGTGTCCGCGGACCGCTCGGCCGCGGGGGCCGGGCGTGGCTTCTCGGCGAAGGGCTCCCCGTGGACGTACCGGCCGAGCGCGGTGAGGGGGAAGACCTGGCGGTAGAGGTGGTAGTTGATGGAGAAGTCCCAGGGGAAGCCGGTGCCGGTGAAGTACGGCTCGTCCCAGGAGCCGTCCTCGCGCTGGGTGGCGGCGAGCCAGGCGACGCCGCGTTCCACCGCGCCGGACTCCCGCTCCCCCGCCGCGAGCAGGGCCATCAGTGCCCACGCCGTCTGCGAGGCGGTCGAGGCGCCCCGGCCGCTCCACTCCTTGACGTACCGGTAGGAGCGCAGGTCCTCGCCCCAGCCGCCGTCGTCGTTCTGGACGGACTCCAGCCAGGTCACCGCGCGGCGGATCGCCGGGTGCGAGGCGGGGATCCCGGCGGCGGTGAGGGCGGGGACGACGGAGCCGGTGCCGTAGACGTAGTTGACGCCCCAGCGGCCGAACCACGAGCCGTCCTGCTCCTGTTCGGCGAGCAGCCACTGGATGCCGCGCCGGGTGCGCGGGTCGTGGGCGAGCCCCTCGACGGCGAGGCTCTCGACGACGTGCGCGGTGACGTCCGCCGAGGGCGGGTCGATGACCTCGCCGAAGTCGCAGAACGGCAGCCGGTTGGGGAAGGGGCTGGTGTTGTCGACGTCGAACGCGCCCCAGGCGCCGTTCCTCGACTGCATGCCGAGGTTCCAGCGCACCCCGCGGCCGATGGCCTTCTCCACCCGTTCCGGGTCGTGGTGGCTGACGCGGCGCAGCGCGAGGACCACCTCGGCGGTGTCGTCGATGTCGGGGTAGTTGTCGTTGTGGAACTCGAAGGCCCAGCCGCCGGGCGGAAGGCCGGGCCGCTTCACCGACCAGTCACCGGGGCGGACGATCTGCTCGCCGAGCATCCAGTCGGCGGCCTTCACCAGCTGCGGGTGGTCGGCGGGCACGCCCGCGTCGGCGAGCGCGATGGTGGCCAGGCAGGTGTCCCACACCGGGGACTGGCAGGCCTCGATCATCCGGGCGCCGTCCTCGCGCCACACGGCGAAACGGTCCAGCGACTCCAGGCCGGCGCGCATCACGGGGTGTTCGAGGTCGTAGCCGAGCAGGTACAGCGCGATGACCGAGTACACGGCCGGCGGCTGGATGCCGCCCCAGCAGCCGTCGTTCTCCTGGCGCTCGATGATCCAGCGGGCGGCGGTGTTCATGGCGGCCCGGCGCAGCCGGCGCGGGGCGACCTTGCGGTAGGCGTGCAGCGCCTTGTCGATGCGCTGGAAGGCGCCGTCCCAGCTCGCCGCCGGGGCCAGGGGCCGCGGGGGGTTGGGCAGGGCGGGGTCGGTGTGCAGTTCGTCCAGCGGGAAGGGGGCGGGACGTACCGGCCGCTTCGCCGAGACGATCGTGAGCGGCACGATGGTCTGCCGGGCCCAGCAGCCGAAGTCGTAGATGTTGAGCGGTACCCAGGTGGGGAAGTAGATGAGTTCCGGCGGGAGCTCCGGCAGGTCGTCCCACTTCCACCAGCCGAACAGGGCGAGCCAGATCCGGGTGAAGACGCGGGAGGCCGCGATGCCGCCGCGGCCGCGGACCCACTCCGACGCCTTCGCCATGTGCGGCGCGTCGGGGGCGTCGCCGGCCAGGCGGAGGGCGACGTAGGCCTCGATGGTGGCGGACAGGTCGCCGGGGCCGCCGTAGAAGGTGGCCCAGGCGCCGTCCTCGCGCTGCTCGCCGCGGACGAACAGGGCGGCGGCGCGGGTGGTCTCCTCGTCCTGGATGCCGAGAAACTGACGCAGCAGCAGGTCCTCGGCGTCCATCGTGACGTTGGTTTCGAGGTCGCCCTTCCACCAGCCCTGGGCGTCCTGCCGGGAGAGCAGGAAGTCCGTGGCGCGCCGGACGGCTCGGGCGGCGGCTTCTGGTACCCCGGCCGCCGCGGCGGGGACGGTGATGTCGGTTTCGCTGGCCGAGGGCGCGAGGGGCTTCAGGGCCGCCCCGGTGCTTCCGTCGGTCGTCGCTGTCATGGCTTCCCCTTCGTGCAGTGTGCATACGGTGCTCTGCTTGGGTCCGCCGTCGGCCGGTGCCTGTCCGTCGAGGACACCGGCCGGCGACTACGCGAGGGCTATTCGACCGATAGTGATCATCTCTTTCGTACGACGACGAAGTCGGCGAGCGCCGCGAACCTGTCCCGCACCCGCTCGGGCATGTCGACGGCGTCGAGGGCTTCGATGGCGATGGTGTGCTGGCGGCGCGCCTCGTCGGCGGTCCACTCGCGCCCGCCCGCCTCCTCGATGAGGGCGGCGCGGGCCGCGAACTCCTCCTCGGAGAAGTTCGCGAAGTCACTGGCCTTGGCGTCGGCCGCGAGGATCTCGCCGAGCCGTTCGGAGGCCGGGCCGCCCGCGGCGAGGGCGGCGACGACCGGGAGGGACTTCTTGCGCTGGCGCAGGTCGCTCCAGGTCTGCTTGCCGGTCGCCTCCGGATCGCCCCAGATGCCGAGCAGGTCGTCGACGGCCTGGAAGGCGAGGCCCAGGTGGTAGCCGTACTTCTCCAGGGTGTCGGCGGTGCGCTCGTCGGCGCCGCCGAGCACCGCGCCGATGGAGCTGGCGGAGGCGAGCAGGGCGCCGGTCTTGTTGCCCTCCATCTCCAGGCACTCCTCGACGCTGACGCGGTCGCGGTGCTCGTAGGAGATGTCCTGGGCCTGGCCGTCGATCAGGGCGCGGGTGGCGCTGGTGAGGCGGCGGGTGGCACGGCCGGCCTCGACGGTGCCCAGTTCGAGCAGCACCTCGTTGGCGAGGGCGAAGAGGGCGTCGCCGACCAGGATGGCCTGGGCGGGGCCGTGCACCTTCCAGACGGTGTCGCGGTGGCGGCGCTGCTCGTCGCCGTCCATCAGGTCGTCGTGCAGCAGGGAGAAGTTGTGCACCAGCTCCACGGCCACCGCGCCGGGCACGCCGACCTCGGGCGCGGCGCCGGTGACCTCGGCGGAGAGCACGGCGAGCGCGGGGCGGACGGCCTTGCCGCCGTCGCCGTCCGCGGGGTTGCCCTCGGCGTCGATCCAGCCGAAGTGGTAGGCGGCGACGGTGTCCATGGGAGGCGCGAGGCGGTCGACGGCCGCCCGCAGGACCGGCGTGGCCAGGGTCCGGCCGCGCTCCAGCAGCGCGGTCACGTCCACCGTGGTCCTCGGAGCGGCCTTCGGGCCGGGGGGCGCGGTGGGCACAGTCTTTCCTCCAGTTGCGGTACCGGGAGTGCGGGAGTCGGCCCCGCGCGGGTCGGCTCTCATGCCGCCTCCTCGAAGAAATCGGGAAGGAGTCCGCGGGACCGGCCCAGGGCGCCGAGAGCGGCGCCCGCCGCTCCGACACCGCTGCGAACCGCACTCTCCATGGTCGCGGGCCACCCGGTGGCGGTCCACGTTCCGGCCAGGTAGAGGCCGGGTGCCTTGGTGCGGGCGCCGGGCCGGAGGCGGCCGACGCCGGGCGCCGGGGCGAACGTCGCGGTGCGCTCCCTGGTCACGAAGAAGTCCTTCACCCCGGCACCGCGGCTGCGCGGCAGCAGCCGCTCCAGTTCGGGCAGGTACCGCTCGCGCAACGCGGCCACGGGCTCGTCGATCTCGTCCTGCGCGGTCGACTGCGACAGCGCCAGGTACTGACCCTCCTTCAGCCCGGAGGCCTCGGTACGGTCGAACACCCACTGCACCGGGGTGCCGAGCGCCGTGAGGAACGGCGTGGCGAGCACCTTGCGGTCGTAGATCACGTGGATGTTGAGGATCGGCGCGGTGCCGATCTCCAGCAGGTTCTCCGGGGCGTCGAGGGCGCCGTCCGGCAGCAGGTCGTGCGCCTCGCGCTGGGGTACGGCGAGGACGACCGCGTCGGCGTCGAGCGTCTCGTCGGGTACCTGGACGCTCCAGCCGCCGTTCTCCTTCGCCCGGAGGGAGGTGACGCGGGTACGGACCTCGGTGCGCACGCCCGCGGCGTCGAGCGCCCTGCGGGCCAGCCGGTCGTGCAGTTCCCCCAGCGGGACGCGGGCCCAGCCGATGTCGGCCGCGCCGGGGTCGGACAGCAGACCGGTCTTGAACACCATCGCGGCGAGCCCCAGTGAGGCGTCGCCCGCGACCGCGTTGAGGGTGGCGACCCCGACCAGGTCCCACAGGGCCTCGACGGCCCGCGGCGACTGACCGTGCGCGGCCAGCCAGCTGCCGAAGTCCTGGGTGTCCAGGGCCGGGTCGGCGAGGTCGAGCCCCTTGAGCGCGAGCGCGGCCCGTCCGACCGAGGCGCGCTCGGCGAGCGAGAGATGGGGGTACGTCGCGAGGCTGCGCCCCAGGTGCAGGGGGACGGGCAGCGCGTCGCGGCGCAGTCGGCCGAGCCGGCGTCCCTCCGGCCTCGCCACGTCGAGGACGGGCACGTCGAGGCGGTCCTGCACGGGAGCGAGCGCGGTGCCGCCGATGCGGTCGAGGAACCAGCGGTAGGCGGTGCAGCAGCGCAGGTAGACGTGCTGGCCGTTGTCGACGGTGAGGTCGCCGCGCCGGAAGGAGAAGGCGAGCCCGCCCAGGCGGGGCCGCCCTTCGAGCAGGGTGACGCGCACGCCTGCGTCGGCGAGCGCGAGCGCGGAGGTCACTCCTGCGAGGCCGCCGCCGACCACCACGGCGTGCGCGCCGGGTCGGAGGGCGGTGACGTCCGCGACCTGCCCCCCGTCACGCGTGCCGTTGGCGTGCGTCATGGTGCGCCCTTCCCTGTCCGGTCGCCGTGGTGTTTGAACGGCGTACGGCCGACCGTCTCAGTCAGGGACGCCGACCGCCACCGGAGGGTTGCCCACCGGTGCACGGCGGTGGTCCGGTCCGGGGCCGGCGTGCCGCGTGTGCCGGGTGTGTCCATCAGGCGCGCCTCCTGACGGTCCGGCGGGTGACGTGCCGGGTGTCGAGGCCGGACAGGCCGCGCACGGCGACGTACGCCTTCTCGCGGCCGGGAAGCGAGACGCGGCCGCGCAGCACGGCCTCCGGGTCGCGCTCGATGCGGTCGAGGAGCCGGCGGTAGATGCCGGCCATGGCGGCCACGCAGGCCCCGCTGCGCCGGTCGAGCATGGGGAGCAGCCGGTAGCCCTCGGCGAACAGGGCGCGGGCCCGGCGCACCTCGAAGTGCACGAGGCCCGTGAAGTCGGAGCCGGCGGGGGGCGTCGGCCCGTTGAAACCGGCCGAGCAGCCGAACTTGGCGAGGTCGTCGGCGGGCAGGTAGGTGCGTCCGCCCTCGGCGTCCTCGCGGACGTCCCGCAGGATGTTGGTGAGCTGGAGTGCGAGGCCGAGCGTGTCGGCGTACTCGGGCGCGCGGTCGGCTCCGTGCGCCCCCGGTTCGGTGCCGAACACGCCCAGGGAGAGGCGTCCGATGGCGCCCGCGACACAGCGGCAGTAGGTCCGCAGGTCGTCCCAGGTCTCGTAGGTCTCGCCGCGTACGTCCATCTGGACGCCGTCGATCAGTTCGTCGAGGCCGCCGAGCGGGATCGGGAAGGCCCGCGCCGCGTGGGCGAGGGCGACGGCGACCGGGTCGGTGTCGTCCTCGTCGACGGCGCCGTCGTGGATCCGGGCGAGCACCGACCGGGTCTCGTCCAGCCGGGCGACCTTGACGTCGTCCGGCAGCGCCCCGTCGCCGATGTCGTCGACGCGGCGCGAGAACGCGTACAGCGCCGACATGGCCCGTCGCTTCGGCGTGGGCAGCAGCCGGATGCCGTAGGCGAAGTTGCGTGCCTGCCGGCCGGTGACGGCCTCGCAGTAGCTGTAGGCGGCGAGCACCGGCGCCGGCATGTTCGGTGACGGGTCCACGGTCCCGATCACCCCTCTCCTCGCAGGGCCAGGCCCGTCTCGCGCAGCAACCGGAGCTTGCCGGGCTTGGGCGGGCCGGGAAGTACGTCGTGATCCGCGTCGGCGATCGCCCGCAGGGCGGCCCTTCCCCCCGCCACGAACCCCGCGAGCAGCAGACGCAGCCGGCCGTGGACGCTGCCGACCAGGGGGGCGCCCTCGTCCAGCAGGTCGTGGGCGCGTCGGGCCTCGTACGCGAGCAGGGCGCGCACCGACGCGTTGGCGGTGGGCGCGGCGAGGTCCGTCTCCCGGACGTGGAAGCGCTTCATGTCCTCGGCGGGCAGGTAGATCCGGTCCTCGGCGAGGTCCTCGGCGACGTCCTGGAGGTGCTCGACGATCTGCAGGGCGGTGCAGACGGCGTCGGAGCGGCAGATCCGCTCGGGCGTGGCGGTGCCGGTGACGGCGAGGACGAGGTGGCCGACCGGGTTGGCGGACAGCTCGCAGTAGGCGAGGAGGTCGTCGTAGGTCTCGTACCGCCGGACGAGCTGGTCCTGACGGTTGGCGGCGATCAGGCCGAGGAAGGGCGCGGGGGTCAGCGAGCGGCGGCGGACGGTGGGCCGCAGGCGGCGCAGCAGCGGGTGGCGGGGGGTGCCGTCGAAGACCCGGTGCAGGTCCTCCTCGAAGGCGTCCAGCATCAGCACCCGGTCGTCGGCGCGGTCGTCGGGGACGCCGAGGAGACGGGCGTCGGCGCCGCCCGGCGCGAGGTCGCCGTCGCCGATGTCGTCGACGAGGCGGGCGAAGCCGTACACGGCCATGAGGTCGGCGCGCCAGTCGCGCGGCAGGAAGAAGGGGGCGACGGGGAAGTTCTCGTCGGCGGCCTTGGCCAGGGTGCCGCGCTCCGCGTCGACGGCGCACGCTTCGGGGAGCCGGGGAGTTTCCGTAGCCATTGCCGTCACATCTCCCGTTCTACACTGCCGACCCAATACACACTATTTCGGACACGCCGCCCGGCCGCCCGCGGGCAGGCCCGGTGGAGGGTGTCGGGCATTATCGCCCCATGTGCCGCGATTCAGGACCGGTCCAGCTTACGTTGTACAACTCACGGACTTCCCGCGGGGTGCTCGGCGCATCACAACAACACACCGATTCACTTCAAGATTCCTGAGAACAGCAGGAGTTGACGGTTGTTTTGCATACGCGGGGCCCCGCCGGAAGACGGCGGGGCCCCGGCGTGCCGGCCTACTTGCCCGTGAACTTCTCGTACTCCTTGAGCACCTCGTCCGTCGGGCCGTCCATGCGCAGTTCGCCGCGCTCCAGCCACAGGACGCGGTTGCAGGTGTCGCGGATGGACTTGTTGTTGTGGCTGACCAGGAAGACGGTGCCCGCCTCCTTCTTCAGCTCCCGGATACGCTCCTCGGAGCGGGTCTGGAACTTGCGGTCGCCGGTGGCCAGCGCCTCGTCGATCATCAGGACGTCGTGGTCCTTGGCGGCGGCGATGGAGAAGCGCAGCCGGGCGGACATGCCGGACGAGTAGGTGCGCATCGGCAGGGTGATGAAATCGCCCTTCTCGTTGATCCCGGAGAAGTCGACGATGTCCTGGTAGCGCTCCTTGATCTGCTCGCGGGTCATG
This sequence comes from Streptomyces sp. NPDC058985, assembly GCF_042740985.1. NCBI lineage: Bacteria > Bacillati > Actinomycetota > Actinomycetes > Kitasatosporales > Streptomycetaceae > Streptomyces > Streptomyces sp. NPDC058985. The sequence goes on from NZ_JBHYJX010000003.1 coordinate 112,795, forward strand.
CCCATGGCCAGGCCACCGAGGATGACGTTCCGCTCGCCGGTCAGGTCGTTCATGAGGGCCGCGTTCACGCCGAGCAGCGAGGGCTGGCCGTCCGTGTAGACCTTGCCGCGTTCGGCGGGCAGCAGGCCGGCGATGGCCCGCAGCAGCGTCGACTTGCCGGAGCCGTTGGAGCCGATGAGGCCGATGGCCTCGCCCCGGTAGGCGGTGAAGGAGACGCCCCGCACGGCGTGCACCTTGCGCACGCCGCGCGCCGCGTCGTCGGAGCCCCGCTTGATGATCCTGCTCAGGGCCGCGGTCGCGCTGCCTTTGCCCGTCTTGGCGCCGTTGACCCGGTAGACGATGTGCAGTTCGTCCGCGATGACCGTCGGCACCCGCTCGCCCTGCTGCTGCTCAGCCACGGCCGTACCTCTCCTCCGCCTTCCAGAAGTACACGAAGCCGCCCACGGCGAGGGCCACGGCCCAGCCGAGCCCGACCGCCCAGACGTGCGGCGGCAGGTTCTCGGAGCCGTACCCGTCGATGAGCGCGAAGCGCATCAGGTCCATGTAGATCGCGGCCGGGTTCCACTGGAGGACGTCCGAGATCCAGGACGGGTGCTCCGCCAGCATGACCGGGATGGAGAACATGACGCCCGAGGCGTACATCCAGGTCCGCATGATGAACGGCATCAGCTGGGCGAGGTCCGGGGTCTTGGCCCCCATGCGCGCCACGATCAGCGCCAGGCCCACGTTGAAGAGGAACTGCAGGACGAGCGCCGGCACCACCAGCAGCCAGGACAGCTTCGGGTAGCTGCCGAACCCGATCACCACGGCGAACATCACGATCATCGAGGCCAGCAGCTGCTGGAGCTGCTGCAGGGCGAACGAGATCGGCAGTGAGGCACGCGGGAAGTGCAGCGCCCGCACCAGGCCGAGGTTGCCGGAGATCGCGCGGACGCCCGCCATGGCCGAGGACTGGGTGAAGGTGAAGACGAACACACCCGTCACCAGGAACGGGATGTACACGTCCTTCGGCATGCCCTTGCCCGCGTTCAGGATCAGGCCGAAGATCAGGAAGTAGACGAGCGCGTTGAGCAGCGGGGTGGCCACCTGCCACAGCTGGCCGAGCTTGGCCTGGCTGTACTGGGCGGTCAGCTTCGCCTGGGAGAAGGCGAGGATGAAGTGCCGCCGGCCCCAGAGCTGGCGGACGTACTCCACGAGGGACGGCCGGGCACCGCTCACGGACAGCCCGTACTTGGCGGCGAGCCGGGCCGGTGGGAGGCCCTCGTCGGGCGCCACGGGCTTGGTCATGGCGACCGTGCCGTCGTGCGTTGTCTCACTCACTGGTGGATGCTTTCGTCTTCGGAATGCTCGGCCGCGCGGGCCTGGCACGGACCTGTTGGCCCCGGTCGGGGCCGGAACGCTCTCGGGTACGAGCTTGTCAGATCACCGGGGGGCGGCCCAGCCGGGTCAGGCGCCACACCGTACGCCACCGCATGGGCCGGCGGGGACCGCACGGGGTCGCCCAGCCTTCGCGGAAACCGCCGAACCAGGCCTTCAGCGCAGGTCGCGAGGGGCGGCGCAGCAGGGTGAGCAGCATCCAGACGCCCAGGTAGACCGGGACCAGGAGCGCGGGCAGGTTGCGGCGGGCGAGCCAGACGCGGTTGCGGGCGACCATGCGGTGGTAGACCGCGTGCCGGGAGGGGGCGGTCGTGGGGTGGTTGAGCACCATGTCGGACCGGTAGTCGATCATCCAGCCCGCGTCGAGCGCCCGCCAGGCCAGGTCCGTCTCCTCGTGGGCGTAGAAGAACGCGTCCGGGAGGCCGCCGACCTGGGTGAGGACACGGGTGCGCACGGCGTTGGCGCCGCCGAGGAAGGTGGTCACCCGGGAGGAGCGCATCGGGTCGGAGGCGCGCAGCCGGGGGACGTGCCGCCGCTGGGTCTCGCCGGTGTCCGGGTCGGCGATGCGGAAGCTGATGATGCCCAGCTCGTCGTCGGCGGCGAACGCCTGGCGGCACAGCTCGGCGGTGTCGGTGCGGGCGAGCAGGCCGTCGTCGTCGAGGAAGAGCAGGACGTCGACGTCGCTCCCGCCCGGTCCGAAGGCCTCGATGCCGACGTTGCGGCCGCCGGGGATGCCCAGGTTCTCGGGCAGCTCGACGGTGCGCACGCCGTCCGGCACCTCCGGGACGGGCGAGCCGTTGCCGACGACGACGACCTGGACCGGGTCGCCGTCCTGCTTGGCGACCGAGTCGAGCAGGGCCCGCAGCTCCTCGGGGCGGTTGCCCATCGTGATGACGACGGCGCCGACCTTCATGGGCGCGCTCACTTCAGCCTGCTGGAGGCGAGGATGGACACCAGGTGCAGCAGGGTCTGCAGCAGCGCGATGCCGGCGAGTACGGCGGTGCCGAGGCGGGTGAAGAAGAGGTCGCCGCGGCTCTCGTCGACGATCGCGAGGACGAGGATCAGCAGGGACGCCTCGATGCCGAGGATCAGCCGGTGGAACTTGAGGGCACCGGCGGCCCGGCGGGCCAGGGCCATGCCGGAGGAGCGGGGCTCGGAGGCGGACTCCTGGACCGGCTCCTTGCCGGTCTGGTGCCGGGCGACCCCGACGAGGTCGGTCTCGGCCTTGATCAGGATGGCGCCGAGAGCGGCCAGGGTGCCGAGGAAGGCCCACAGCCAGTCGATCCGCCCGGTGCCGAACACGTCGGCGGCGCGCAGGCCGAGGCCGACCAGGACCGCGGCGTCGGTCAGGTAGGCGCCGACCCGGTCCAGGTAGACACCGGCGAGCGAGTACTGCCCCCGCCAGCGGGCGATCTCGCCGTCGACGCAGTCCAGCAGCAGGTAGAGCTGGACCGCGACGACGCCGAGCACGGCGCCCGTGATCCCCGGCACCAGCAGGGCGGGGGCGGCGAGCACGCCGCAGACGGTCATCAGGTACGTGAGCTGGTTGGGCGTGATCCTGGTGTTCACCAGGTAGCGGTCGATCCGCAGCGAGACCTCGCGCATGTAGAGGCGTCCCGCCCAGTGCTCACCGCTGCGCCGGTCCTTGACCCCCGCGGGATGGACGACCGGACGTAGTTCAGCTACCGATGGCCTTGACATAGTCGGCGTACAGGTCCTTGATCTGGTCGGTTTTCAGGTCGAGGTGCTCGAGGATCGTGTAGCGGCCGGGCCGGGTCTGGGGGGCGTACTCCACGGCCCGGAAGAACTCCTGGGGTGTGAAGCCGATCTCCTCCGGCAGCACCGGCAGCCCGTGCCGGCGCAGCACCTCGGCCATGTGGGCGGACTCCTCGTGGGCCCCGCGCAGGTACATCGCGAAGGCCGCGCCCAGTCCGCACTGCTCGCCGTGGGCGGCCGCGCGGGTGGGGAAGAGCAGGTCGAGGGCGTGGTTGATCTCGTGGCAGGCGCCCGAGGACGGCCGCGAGTCACCCGACACCGACATGGCGATGCCGCTGAGCACCAGCGCCTCGGCCAGCACCTGGAGGAACTCGTTGTCGCCGATGCCGCCCGGGTGCCGGAGCACGGCCTCGCCCGCCTGGCGGGCCATGGCGGCGGCCAGGCCGTCGATCCGCTCGCCCTTGACGCGGTTGGCCAGCTCCCAGTCCGCGATCGCGGAGACGTTGGAGACGGCGTCGCCGATGCCGGCGCGCACGAAGCGGGCCGGGGCCGCGCGGATGACGTCCAGGTCGATGACGACCGCGATCGGGTTCGGCACGCCGTAGGAGCCGCGGCCGGCGTCGTTGTCCAGGGTGGCGACCGGCGAGCACAGACCGTCGTGCGCGAGGTTCGTGGGCACGGCCACCAGCGGGAGGCCGATGCGCGCCGCGGCGAACTTGGCACAGTCGATGATCTTGCCGCCGCCGAGGCCCACGACCGCGTCGTAGTGGCCGCCCTTCATGGCGCCGGCCAGGTTGATGGCGTCGTCCAGGGTGCCGCCGCCGACCTCGAACCAGTCGGCGCCGGGCAGGGAAGGAGTGACGCGCTCACGCAGCCGGGCGCCGGAACCGCCGCTGACGGCGACGGCGAGCTTGCCCGAGTGGGAGATGCGCTCGTCGGCGAGCACGGCTCCCAGGTCGTCGAGGGCACCCGCGCGGATGTCCACGACGACCGGCGACGGGATGAGCCTCGTCAGTACTGGCACGCGATCTCCCGGCCCTTGGCGAGGTCGTCGTGGTTGTCGATCTCGACCCACTTGAGGTCGCCGATCGGCGCCACGTCGATCTTGAAGCCGCGGTTGACCAGCTCCTGGTAGCCGTCCTCGTAGTACAGCTGCGGGTCGCGCTCGAAGGTGGCCTTCAGCGCGTCGGCCAGGTCGGCGGCGGCATCGCCCTCGATGAGGGTGACGCCGATGTACTCGCCGGTCGCCTCGGCCGGGTCCATCAGCTTGGTGATGCGCTGGACGCCCTTGTCGGGGTCGACGACGACCTTCATCTCCTCCTCGGCGAGGTTCTTCACCGTGTCGAGGGCGAGGATGATCTTCTTGCCGTCGCCGCGGGCGGCGAGCAGGGTCTTCTCGACGGAGACCGGGTGCACGGTGTCGCCGTTGGCGAGGATCACGCCGTCCTTGAGGGCGTCACGGCCGCACCACAGGGAGTAGGCGTTGTTCCACTCCTCGGCCTTGTCGTTGTCGATGAGGGTGAGCTTGACGCCGTACTTCTGCTCCAGCGCCTCCTTGCGGTCGTACACGGCTTCCTTGCGGTAGCCGACGATGATCCCGACCTCGGTCAGGCCGACCTCGGCGAAGTTCGCCAGCGTCAGGTCCAGCACCGTGATGCTGTCCTCCGCACCCTCGGGGCCGACCGGGACCAGTGCCTTGGGCAGGGTGTCGGTGTAGGGGCGCAGACGGCGTCCGGCGCCGGCCGCCAGCACGAGGCCGATCATGCGGGTTCTCCTTCGTCGTGTACGGCGGGTGCGCCGACCTTGTGGGCGGCGACCCAGAAGCGGATGCTCTCGGCGAGCACCACGAGTGCCACGGCCACGGCGAGGACCGTGAGCGCGACCTTGAACTGTGTGGCGGTGAGGAGCACGGCCAGCGCGGTGATCACCAGCGTGCGGCCCTCGTGCCCCCCGGCCGTCCGCACCAGCCAGGCAGGCGGCGCGCCCGCGTCACCCCGGATGCGGTAGACCGTGTCGTAGTGATGGTAGGCGACCGCGGCCACCAGCCCGAAAGCCGCCGGAAGGGCTCCGTTCACGTCGGCCTTCGCCGCCAGTGCCAGGACCGTGAGGTACTCGGCGGCGCGGAAGAACGGCGGGACGAGCCAGTCGAGGGCGCCCTTGAGGGGGCGGGCGACGGCGAGGGACGAGGTCAGGACGTAGACGGCCGCGGCGACGAGCGGCCACGGGCCGCCGAAGTCGGTGAGCGCGGCCGTCGCGACGACGGCGGCGCCGCCGAGCAGGGCGACGGCGGGGGCGGCGAAGCCGGGCAGGCGGCGCGCGGTCCCGGCGAGGCTCCTGGCGCCGGCCTCCGCGAGCGGGCCGGAGTCGGCGAGGTCCGCCAGCGCCCCGGCGGCCCGGTCGGTCCTGGTCGCCCTGCGGGTCAGGGAGCGCAGGACCCGGCCCGCCGTGGTGTACGTCGCGGCGAAGGCGCAGCCGATCAGCAGCACGTAGAAGGTGATGCGGGGGGTGGCGACCGCGGTCAGGACGGCGATCATGGCCCAGCGTTCGCCGATGGGCAGGACGATCATGCGGCGGAGCCAGACCGTCCAGCCGACGCTGTCGAGCCGGTCGGAGAGGGCGGCGGTGGGGCTCGTGTTGGCGGCGGCATCGTGGTTGGCCTCGTTGAACGAGAAGTCGACGACGTGCCGGCAGGTCTGGAGGACCATGGCGCCGAGCGCGAGGGCCCACACGTCGTCGCCGCCGCGGGCGGCGCCGAGGGCGAGGCCCGCGTAGTAGGCGTACTCCTTGGCGCGGTCGAAGGTGGCGTCCAGCCAGGCGCCGAGCGTGGAGTACTGCAGGGAGTAGCGGGCGAGCTGCCCGTCGGTGCAGTCGAGGACGAAGGACGCGATCAGCAGGACACCGGCGGCGACGAAGCCGCCGCGGGTGCCGGTGGCCGCGCAGCCGGCCGCTATCAGCGCGGTGAGCAGCGAGGCGGTGGTGACCTGGTTGGGGGTCAGTCCGCGCCGGGCGCACCAGCGGGCGATGTAGCGGGAGTACGGGCTGATGGCGAAGGTGGTGACGAAGCCGTCGCGGGCCTTGACCGCCGACTTCAGGCGTACGGCCTCGTCGTCGACGGCGGCGACCGCCTGCCGGGCCTCGTTGCGGGCCTGTGGGTCGGCGGGGACGGCGGCGACGAGGCTGCCCAGTTCGGGGCGGTGCACGGCGGCGCCGTCCGCGTCGAGGGCGGCGGTGATCCGGTCGGCGAGGCTGTCGACGGCGACCGCGGTGCCGCCGCCCGCGGAGTTCTCGCGGGCCATCGCGCGGGTCAGGGCCTGCCGGCCCTCGGGGCGGGCGGTCACGGCGCCGGGGACGGCGGCCAGCGGGAAGCGCGGGTCGGTGAGGCCGAGGCGCAGGGCGTGCGGGTGGCCCACGAAGCGGGCGTCGACGACGGCGACCCGTTCCGCGGCCGGGACGCGGGCCAGCAGCGTCTCGGTGTCGGCGGCGCCGGAGGCGTGCTGCACGTCGAAGCCCAGGGACCGCAGTTCGCTCTCGATCGACGAACCGGGGACCGGCTGACCGGTGAGGATGGCGGTCGGCAACCGAACTCACTCCCTGGTGCCCGGTGCCTGGAACGCCGGGCCTGTGCATGGTGGGACGCCCGTGCCGGTGGCACCCGGGCGGCGTGTCGGCAGAGGCTATCGGATGCCGGGAACGCCGTGTTCACCGCCTGTTTCACAGTCGGTCGGCGCCGCTTGCACCCGCCTTTGCCGCGATCATCATCGTGGATCCGGGGGTCCGCTCACAAACCGCGCACCCAGACCGGACATCACGGGCGTCGCTCAGTGTCCGCGGGTGTTCGCGGAGGGTCAGACCGGCCCGCTCTCCGGCCGTTCGGCCAACTGGCCCAGACAGGGCTCCCGAGCGTCGCCCGCCCCCTGACCTGCGTAACGTTTACGCAGGTCAGGGCACATGACAACGGTGTTCAGTGCCGCGTTGCCGGATACCCCCTACCCGTAGTTGACTGTGGCCCGGAGGCCAGGCGTCGGACGCCGGACAGACAGGGAGGCGGCTTTCTCATGGGGGCTGGGCACGACCACGGACACGCGCACGGGGCGCCGGCCGGCGGGACGGCGACGGCCGCGTACCGCGGCAGGCTGCGGGTGGCGCTGGGGATCACCCTCGCCGTCATGGTCGCCGAGATCGTCGGCGGGGTACTGGCCGACTCGCTGGCCCTGATCGCCGACGCGGCGCACATGGCGACGGACGCCCTGGGCCTGGGCATGGCGCTGCTCGCCATCCACTTCGCGAGCCGCCCGCCCAGCGACCGGCGCACCTTCGGCTACGCCCGCGCCGAGATCCTCGCCGCCCTGGCCAACTGTCTGCTGCTGCTCGGGGTCGGCGGGTACGTGCTGTACGAGGCGGTCGAGCGGTTCATCACACCCGCGGCCACCCAGGGCGGGCTGACCGTCGTCTTCGGCGCGATCGGCCTGGTGGCGAACGTGGTGTCGCTGTCGCTGCTGATGCGCGGCCAGGAGGACAGCCTCAACGTGCGCGGCGCCTTCCTGGAGGTGGCGGCCGACGCACTGGGTTCCCTCGCCGTGATCGTCTCGGCGCTGGTGATCCTGGCCACGGGCTGGCAGGCGGCCGACCCGATCGCGTCACTGGTCATCGGTCTGATGATCGTGCCGCGCACGCTGCGGCTGCTGCGCGAGACCCTGGACGTGCTCCTGGAGGCGGCCCCCAAGGGCGTGGACATCGCCGAGGTGCGCGCCCACATACTGGCGCTGGACGGCGTCGAGGACGTGCACGACCTGCACGCCTGGACGATCACCTCGGGCCTGCCGGTGCTGTCGGCGCACGTGGTGGTGAGCGGCGAGACGCTCAGCGCGATCGGCCACGAGAAGATGCTGCACGAGCTGCAGGGCTGCCTCGGCGACCACTTCGACGTGGAGCACTGCACCTTCCAGCTGGAACCCGGCGGGCACGCCGAGCACGAGGCGCGGCTGTGCCACTGAGGGCACCGCGCTGAGGGTCCGGGGGCGCGTGAGGTCCGGGGGCGCGTGCGCGCGCGAACGCGCCGTCGAGGGCCCCGATCCGCCGTGCGGTCGCTCCCGGTGCCCCCGTTCCACCCCTCGTGGCCTCGACACGGAGGTTCCCGGACGGCGCCGCCGGGCACGATCACCCATCGGGCCCCTCCCGCGGCGGCGCCTGGGACATGCGGGTACGCCGGTAAGTCCCGGGAGTGCCGGATTCGTACGGCACACTTGGGGCGCGAGGACCGATGTGAAGGATGGGTATGCCGATCACTCCTGCCACCGCGACGCACAGTTCGTCGAACGGCACCGCAGACGCGATTTTGCTGGAACTGGTCGACGAGAACGGCGTGACGATCGGCACCGCGGAGAAGCTCTCCGCGCACCAGCCGCCTGGGCGGCTGCACCGCGCCTTCTCCGTGTTCCTCTTCGACGAGCGGGGCCGGCTGCTGATCCAGCAGCGCGCGCTCGGCAAGTACCACTCCCCCGGTGTGTGGTCCAACACGTGCTGCGGTCACCCCTATCCCGGAGAGGCGCCGTTCGCGGCGGCGGCCCGGCGGACGTACGAGGAGCTGGGCGTCTCGCCGTCCCTGCTCGCGGAGGCCGGCACGGTGCGCTACAACCACCCCGACCCGGCCTCCGGCCTGGTCGAGCAGGAGTACAACCACCTCTTCGTCGGCCTGGTCCAGGCGGAGCCGCGGCCCGACCCCGAGGAGGTCGCCGGGACGGCCTTCGTCTCGCCGGCCGAGCTGTCCGAGCGGCACGGGCGGGACACCTTCTCGGCGTGGTTCATGACCGTGCTGGACGCCGCCCGTCCGGCCGTCCGCGAGCTGACGGGCCCGTCGGCCGGCTGGTGAGCCCTACGGCAGGGCGTGCTTGAGCGGCAGCGCGGCCCAGATCACCTTGCCGCCGGTCGCCGTGTGGACCACGTCGCAGGCTCCGCCCGACTCCCGGGTCAGCTCGCGGACCAGCAGCAGCCCGCGCCCGCCCGTCCGCCCGTAGTCGGTCTCCAGGGCGGTCGGGCGGTAGGGGTGGTCGTCCTCCACGGCCACCCGCACCCACTCGGGCCCGACGGCGACCTCGACGGCGAGCACCGGGGACAGCACCGCCGCGTGCCGGACCGCGTTCGTGACCAGCTCCGAGACGATCAGCAGCAGCGCCTGGGCCACGTCGTCGGAGACCGGGACGCCCTGGCGCACCAGAAGGTCCCGCACGGCGTGCCTGGCCTGCGGCACGGAGGCGTCCACCGCGGGGGCGGTGAACCGCCAGACCCCTTCGTACGGCAGCGGCCCGGCGGGCCCGGTCTCGTCCATCGTCCGGTCGCCACCCTTGGGCTCGATAGTCACCACACCCCTGAGTGTTGGCAACGCGTCGCTCCGCACCGGAGGACTGAACACAAGTCAGCAGGTATCGAGCGGTTCTGACCGCCTGCGGAAGACACGGTCGCTCCTGGGACCGTTCCTGTCCCCGCTTGCCCGCCTGCTCGGACCGGCTGAGTCGCCGGATAGCATCCGGCCCATGGAGCCGCAGCTGCTGCACGGGGTCGCCGACTCGGTCGCCACCGTCGTCGTCCACCACCCGGCCAAGCGCAACGCCATGACGGCCGCGATGTGGCGCGCGCTGCCGCCGCTGCTGGACGGCTTGGCCGCGGATCCGGCGGTACGGGTGCTGGTGCTCACCGGTGAGGGCGGGACGTTCTGCGCGGGCGCGGACATCTCGACGCTGCGGGAGTCGCCGGAGCGGGCACAGCGGCTGGCGGTGCTCGCCGAGGAGGCACTCGCCGCCTTCCCCAAGCCGACGCTCGCGGCGGTCCGCGGTCACTGCGTCGGCGGCGGGGCCCAGTTGGCGGCCGCCTGCGACCTGCGCTTCGCCGAGGAGTCGGCGCTGTTCGGGGTGACCCCGGCCAAGCTCGGCGTGGTGTATCCGGCGTCCGCGACCCGGCGCCTGGTCGCGCTGACGGGTCCGGCGACCGCGAAGTACCTGCTGTTCAGCGGGGAGTTGATCGACGCGGCGCGGGCCCTGCGCACCGGCCTGGTCGACGAGGTGCTGCCGGAGGGCGAGCTGGACAAGCGGGTCGCGGAGTTCACCCGCGTCCTGGCGTCCCGCTCGCTGCTGACGCAGGCCGCGGCGAAGGAGTTCGCGAACGGGCGCACGGACCGGGACGCCCACTGGGCCGGGCAGGCACGCGGCAGCGGCGACACCGCCGAGGGGGTCGCCGCCTTCCTGGAGCGCCGGCCGCCGCGGTTCGGCTGGAACGGGCCTACGTCAGGATGAACCGGCTCCGGCCGCGGAACTCCTCGACGAGGTGCGCGGGCGCCTTCTCCGGGGACCCGGCGTCGTAGGGCGGCTGCGGGTCGTACTCGGTCAGCAGCTGGACCGCACGGGCGTGCTCGTCCCCGGCGATCCGGCCGAGCAGCGTCAGACCCATGTCGATGCCGGAGGAGACGCCGGCCGCGGTGACGTACTTGCCGTCGGTGACCACCCGCTCCCCGGTCGGCTCGGCGCCGAAGCGCGTGAGGTGGTCCAGGGCCAGCCAGTGCGAGGTGGCGCGGCGCCCCCGCAGCAGCCCGGCGGCGGCCAGCAGCAGGGAGCCGGTGCACACGGACGTGGTCCAGGTGCTGGTGGCGTCGGCGGTGCGCAGCCAGTCCAGGAGGGTCTCGTTCTCCATCTGCGGGGTCTGTCCGGGGCCGCCGGGGACGACGACGATGTCGGGGCTGGGTACGTCGGCCAGGGTGCGGTCGGCGGTGAGCGCGAGGTCGCCGCTCTCGTTGCGCACGGGGCCGGTCCGTTCGGCGACGAAGACGGTCTCCGCGTCGGGGAGGCGGCCCAGGGTCTCGTACGGGCCCACGGCGTCCAGGGCGGTGAAGCGGTCGAAGAGGACGATGGCGATCTGCACGGGGTTCCTTTCGCGGTCGGTCGGTGGGTGCCGGTGCGCGCGGGTGGCCCTCAGTGGGCCGGCGCGGGACGGAAGCGGCGGCGGTACTCCGCCGGTGAGGTGCCGAGAGCCTTGACGAAGGCGCGGCGCATGGCCTCCGGGGTGCCGTAGCCGCTGGCCCGGGAGACCTGCTCGACTCCGTCGCCGGTGTCCTCGAGGAGCCGGCGGGCGTGTTCCAGCCGGACGCGGTCGACGTAGCGGCCGGGCGTCGTGCCGGTCTCCGCCCGGAAGGCGCGGGCGAAGTGGCGCGGCGAGAGGCCGGCCCGGGCGGCGAGGGCCTCCACGCCCAGGTCGGCGCCGGGGTGTTCGGTGATCCACTGCTGGAGTTCCCGCAGCGGTTCCCGGCACGCGGTCTGGGCGGCGAGCTGGGCGCTGAACTGGGCCTGGTTGCCGGGGCGGCGCAGGAACACCACCAGGTGGCGGGCGATGGTCAGGGCGGTGTCCCGGCCCAGGTCCTCCTCCACCAGGGCGAGGGCGAGGTCGATGCCGGAGGTGACGCCGGCGGACGTGGCGACGTGGCCGTCGCGGACGTAGATCGGGTCGGGATCGACGTCCACCGCCGGGTGGTCGCGGGCGAGCCGGTCGCAGTAGGCCCAGTGGGTGGTGGCGCGGCGGCCGTCCAGGAGGCCCGCCCCGGCGAGCAGGGCCGCCCCTGTGCAGACGGAGACCAGGCGCCGGACGTGCGGTCCGTGTGCGCGCAGCCAGTCGGTCAGGCGGGGGTCGGGACTCCGGGTGCCCTGTCCGCCCGGCACGACCAGGGTGTCCGGGTCCGGCACGTCGGCGAGCGCCCGGTCCGGTACGACGGTCAGACCGCTGGACGTGCGCACGGGAGCGCCGTCCAGTGAGGCGGTGCCGATGCGGTACGTCCCCGGGGTGTGCCGCTCGGCGCCCGCGAAGACCTCCACGGGGCCGGTGACATCGAGGCTCTGGACCTGGTCGAAGAGAACGACGAGGACGGTTCGCTGCGCCATGCCCCGATTCTTCGCCCACCTCGGCGATGGCCGCAATGACGGGCACCCCACCTTTCCTGCCATGCGCACTCATCCATGGAGAACGTACTGAGCGGTTGGTAACGTGCCTGGCATGACGACTGCCGCCATCGACACCCGCGCCGCACGCCGCTGCCACAACACGCTCAACTCGCTGCACTCGACGCACTACTTCTCGCCCGACACCGGCCGGGAACTGGCCGCCCTCGGGGTCACCGACCCGCGGGCCGTCAACTTCGCGGTGCGTGCCGCCGCGCTGGGCGCGGCCGGGGCCGGCGCGGTGACGGCCGCCTTCTACAACTACAAGTACGAGCTGGTCGCCCGGCACGTGCCCGCCGTCTGGGAGACGGTCACGCCGGAGCAGGCCCTGGCGGCCCGCTCGCGTGCCGTCGACGCGACGCTGCGCCGTCTGCTGGGCGAGCCGGTCCTGGCCTCGGCGGAGATGGCCGAGGCGGCCGAGCTGGCCCTGCGTGCCGCCGAGGGCTGCACGCGCGGCGGCCGTCCGCTCTACGCGGCGCACGCGGACCTGCCGGTGCCCGACGCGCCGCACCTGGCGTTCTGGCACGCGGCGACCCTGCTGCGCGAGTACCGGGGCGACGGTCACCTCGCCGCGCTGCTGGCCGCGGACCTGGACGGTCTGGAGGCGCTGGTGACGCACACCGCGACCGGCCGCGGGATGGCCCCGAAGTGGGTCCTGTCCACCCGCGGCTGGACCCAGGAGGAGTGGGACGCGGCGCGGGAACGGCTGCGCGGACGTGGGCTGATCGACGACGCCGGCGAGCTGACCGAGCGGGGAGCGGAGCTGCGCGACGAGGTCGAGCGGGAGACGGACCGGCTCGACACCGCGCCCTACGCGCACCTCGGCGAGGAAGGCGTGGCACGTCTGACCGAACTCGCAACGCCCTTCGCGCGCGCGGCACTCGGCGCGGGCGCCTACCCCGCGGATCTCTTCGGCAAGGGCTGAGGACACGCCCGGGCACGCGCACAGGCATGGCGGGCGGGTTCGGAGGTACCCGTTACCTCCCGGCCACCCGGCCGGGAGGTAACGAAAGGGGCTTCTCGTGTTCCGTGCCATCGCAGACGTGCTGCGCCAGATCGGTGGCGCAGTCGCCACCGTGGTGACGCTTCCCTTCCGGGCCCTGGCCCGGCTCTTCGGCGGTGCGTCGTCCACCGCCCGCGGCCGCAAGGCCTGATCTCCCGCCCGGTGTGGGGGCGGTTCCGACCGGCCGGGAGGACGCCCTGATCCCCGATTGTCGGCGCCACCTGCCACAATTGCCGCGCAACCTCAGTGAGAAGGCGGTACGGGATCGTGACGACACCCGGGTCCAGCGGGTCCATGGCAGTAGGGTCCATCGAGAGCAGGATCGCCGAGGAGCTCGGCGTACGGGAGCGGCAGGTGAAGGCCGCGGTGGAGCTGCTCGACGGCGGCTCGACGGTGCCCTTCATCGCCCGCTACCGCAAGGAAGCGACCGAGATGCTCGACGACGCGCAGCTGCGCACGCTCGAGGAGCGGCTGCGCTATCTGCGGGAGCTGGAGGAGCGGCGGACCGCGATCCTCGACTCGGTGCGCGAGCAGGGCAAGCTCACCGAGGAGCTGGAGGCGCGCATCCGCACGGCGGAGACCAAGGCCCGCCTGGAGGACGTCTACCTGCCGTTCAAGCCGAAGCGGCGCACCAAGGCGCAGATCGCGCGGGAGGCGGGTCTGGAGCCGCTGGCCGAGGGCCTGCTGGGTGACCCGTCCGTCGACCCGCACGCCGCGGCCGGCGCGTTCGTCGACGCCGGCAAGGGCGTGGCGGACACCCAGGCCGCCCTCGACGGCGCCCGGTCGATCCTCACCGAGAAGTTCTCGGAGGACGCCGACCTGATCGGTGAGCTGCGCGAGCGGATGTGGGGGCGCGGACGGCTCGCCGCCAAGGTCAAGGACGGCAAGGAGGAGGCCGGCGCCAAGTTCGCCGACTACTTCGACTTCGCCGAGCCGTTCACCGCGCTCCCCTCGCACCGCGTCCTCGCCATGCTGCGCGGCGAGAAGGAGGACGTGCTCGACCTCGTCCTGGAACCCGAGGAGGCCTCCGACGGGCCGTCCTCGTACGAGGGCATCGTCGCGAGCCGGTTCGGGATCGCCGACCGCGGCCAGCCCGCCGACAAGTGGCTCTCCGACACCGTCCGCTGGGCCTGGCGCACCCGCATCCTGGTGCACCTCGGCATCGACCTCAGGCTGCGGCTGCGCACCGCCGCCGAGGACGAGGCGGTGAACGTCTTCGCGGCGAACCTGCGCGACCTGCTGCTGGCCGCCCCGGCGGGCACCCGCGCGACGCTCGGCCTGGACCCCGGCTTCCGTACGGGGGTGAAGGTCGCCGTGGTCGACGCCACCGGCAAGGTCGTCGCCACCGACGTGATCCACCCGCACGTACCCGCCAACCGGTGGGACGAGGCGATCGCCAAGCTGGCCCGGCTCGCCGAGGAGCACTCCGTCGACCTGGTCGCCATCGGCAACGGCACGGCGTCCCGCGAGACCGACAAGCTCGCCGGGGAGCTGATCACCAAGCACCCCGAGCTGAAGCTCACCAAGGTGATGGTGTCCGAGGCCGGCGCGTCCGTGTACTCGGCCTCCGCCTTCGCCTCGCAGGAGCTGCCGGACATGGACGTCTCACTGCGCGGCGCCGTGTCGATCGCCCGGCGGCTCCAGGACCCGCTGGCCGAGCTGGTGAAGATCGACCCGAAGTCCATCGGCGTCGGCCAGTACCAGCACGACCTCTCCGAGGTGAAGCTCTCACGCTCCCTGGACGCGGTGGTCGAGGACTGTGTGAACGGCGTGGGCGTGGACGTGAACACGGCGTCCGCCCCGCTGCTCTCCCGCGTCTCCGGCATCACCTCGGGCCTCGCCGAGAACATCGTCTCGCACCGCGACGCGAACGGTCCGTTCACCTCCCGGACCGAGCTGAAGAAGGTCTCGCGGCTCGGGCCCAAGGCGTACGAGCAGTGCGCGGGCTTCCTGCGGATCCGCGGCGGCAGCGACCCGCTCGACGCGTCCAGCGTGCACCCCGAGGCGTACCCGGTGGTGCGCCGGATGGTGAAGACCGCCGGGCAGGAGGTGGCCGGCCTGGTCGGCAACACCTCGGTGCTGCGGTCGCTGAGGCCGGCGGACTTCGTGGACGAGACGTTCGGTCTGCCGACGGTCACCGACATCCTGCGGGAGCTGGAGAAGCCCGGGCGCGACCCGCGGCCCGCCTTCAAGACGGCCACCTTCAAGGAGGGCGTGGAGAAGCTGTCCGACCTGTCGTCCGGGATGGTGCTGGAGGGCGTCGTCACCAACGTCGCCGCGTTCGGGGCGTTCGTGGACGTCGGTGTGCACCAGGACGGGCTGGTGCACGTGTCCGCGATGTCGAAGACCTTCGTGAAGGACCCGCGGGACGTGGCCAAGCCCGGCGACATCGTCAAGGTCAAGGTGCTGGACGTCGACATTCCGCGCAAGCGGATCTCGTTGACGATGCGGCTCGACGACGAGGCCGCCCCGCAGGGCGAGCAGAAGAAGGAGCGCGGGGGCAACAGGCCCCCCAGGCAGCGGCAGCAGCGGCAGGGCTCCGGCGGTGGCGGAAAGGGCCGGTCCTCGGCCGCCCCCGCTCCGTCCAACGGGGCGATGGCCGACGCGCTGCGGCGGGCCGGGCTGGCGTAGGCCCCCGGCGCGGTGGCGGGGGCTGGCCGCTCAGGCCGACGTCTCCGTCACCTTGCCGTCCGCCACCTCCAGGCGGCGCGTCACCCGTACCGCGTCGAGCATGCGGCGGTCGTGGGTGATCAGCAGGAGCGTGCCCTCGTAGGCGTCGAGGGCCGACTCCAGCTGCTCGATGGCCGGCAGGTCGAGGTGGTTGGTCGGCTCGTCCAGGACCAGGAGATTGACGCCCCGGCCCTGGAGCAGGGCGAGGGCCGCCCGGGTGCGCTCGCCGGGTGACAGGGTCGACGCGGCGCGCATGACGTGGTCCGCCTTGAGGCCGAACTTGGCCAGGAGGGTGCGGATGTCCGCCGGTTCGGTCCCGGGAACGCCGGTGCGGAAGGCGTCCAGCAGGGTCTCGGGTCCGTGGAACAGCTCGCGGGCCTGGTCGACCTCGCCCAGCAGGACGCCGGAGCCGAGCGCCGCGTGTCCGGCGTCGAGCGGGACCCGGCCCAGGAGGGCACCGAGCAGCGTGGACTTGCCCGCGCCGTTCGCCCCGGTCACCGCCACCCGGTCCGCCCAGTCGACCTGCAGGGAGACCGGGCCGAGGACGAACGCGCCGCGCCGTACCTCGGCGTCGCGCAGGGTGGCCACGACCGCGCCCGAGCGGGGCGCCGAGGCGATCTCCATGCGCAGGTCCCATTCCTTGCGCGGCTCCTCGACCACCTCCAGGCGTTCGATCATGCGCTGGGTCTGGCGGGCCTTGGCGGCCTGCTTCTCGCTGGCCTCGCTGCGGAACTTGCGGCCGATCTTGTCGTTGTCGTTGCCCGCCTTGCGCCGGGCGTTCTTGACGCCCTTGTCCATCCAGGAGCGCTGCGTCTGGGCCCGGTCCTGGAGGGCGGCCCGCTTGTCGGCGTACTCCTCGTACTCGTCGCGGGCGTGCCGCCGGGCCACGTCCCGCTCCTCCAGGTAGGCCTCGTAGCCGCCGCCGTAGAGGTTGATCTGCCGCTGGGCCAGGTCGAGTTCGAGGACCTTGGTGACGGTGCGGGTGAGGAACTCGCGGTCGTGGCTGACGACGACGGTGCCCGCGCGCAGGCCGGTGACGAAGCGTTCGAGGCGCTCCAGGCCGTCCAGGTCGAGGTCGTTGGTCGGCTCGTCGAGCAGGAAGACGTCGTAGCGGGACAGGAGGAGGGAGGCGAGACCGGCCCGGGCCGCCTGGCCGCCGGACAGCGAGGTCATCGGCTGGTCGAGCCCGACCGTGAGGCCCAGTGCGCCGGCGGTTTCCTCGGCGCGCTCGTCGAGGTCGGCGCCGCCGAGGGAGAGCCAGCGCTCCAGGCTGGTCGCGTAGGCGTCGTCGGCGCCGGGGGCTCCGTCGACCAGGGCCTGGGTGGCCTCGTCCATGGCGCGCTGGGCCTCGGTGACGCCGGTGCGGCGGGCGAGGAAGTCCCGGACGGTCTCGCCGGGGCGGCGCTCCGGCTCCTGCGGGAGGTGACCGACGGTGGCGGCCGGCGGGGACAGGCGCAGTTCGCCCTGTTCCGGCGCGGTCAGCCCGGCGAGCATCCGCAGGAGGGTGGACTTGCCCGCGCCGTTGGCCCCGACGAGGCCGATGACGTCGCCGGGTGCGACGACGAGGTCGAGCCCGGTGAACAGGGAGCGGTCGCCGTGGCCGGCGGCGAGGTTCTTGGCGACGAGGGTGGCAGTCATCAGGCCCACGATCCTAGGGCCTGTCCGGCGCGTCCCGTCGTCGCGGGGCAGGCGGGCAACTCCGGACAGGCCCTGACGGCGTCGCGGGAACGGATCAGCCCGCCTCCGGGTGCGCCACCGCCGTCACCAGCACGCTTCCCGAGGCCCGCGCCACCACGAAAGCCTCCCCCTTCACCGCCTTCGCGTCCAGCGCCAGCCGGTGGCCGCCCGGTTCGAGGACGCCGTCGAAGACCTCGTGGACGTGGGTGCGGTGGAGCCGGTCGAGGCGGTACGCGGTGAGCCGGACCCGGCAGGCCGAGGTGACCTCGACGTCCGCGGCGGTGCGGGTCGCGGTCAGGCGGGTCAGGCGGCGCCGCTCGGCCGGTCCGCGGTCCAGGGCGTGTTCGACCTGCGCGACGAGCAGCGGGACGATCGGGGCGAGCCCGTCGACCTCGGCCACGTCCGCGCCGGCGTCCGCGAAGGCCCGGCGCACGGCGGCCCGCGCCTCCTCGGTGACCGCGCGTCCGAAGGCGACGGCACCGTAGGTGCGCAGCTCGTCGGCCGGGACGGCATCGGCGTCCCGGGTGATGTCGGCGCCGATGCCGATGGCGCGCAGCGCGGCGGCCGGCCTGGCCAGGAGGGCGGTGCGGGCGTCGATCAGCAGGACCCGGCGGCGGGACCGCGCGGGGCCGTCGAGCAGCGCGGCGAGGGCGGCGCGGTACCCGGCGCCCTCGAAGCGGTAGGGGCCGATGCCCTGGTAGGAGTTGCGTTCCAGGTCGGCGTGGTCGCCGGTCTGCCAGGCGAAGTCCCGCCAGACGAAGTCGTCGCCGTCCCGCAGGATGACGGCGGTCACCGCGCCGCAGCCCAGGTCCTCGCACTCGGGGCAGCCGTAGATCACGTAGCGGCCGCCGGGCAGCGGCGCCTCGGTCTCCAGGAGCAGGCCGCGCACGTGTGCGGCGAAGATCGCGGGCGGCACGTCGGAGGCGAGCGGGGAGACGGCGTCCAGGTCACAGAGCCGGAACAGCAGGGGCCGTCCGTCGACGACGAAGTCCACGAAGTCGCGGTGGACCTGGACGTCGCCGCCGGCGCGGACGGCGCCGGCGCGCGTCGCCGGGGCCAGACCGAAGGGCGTGTACTCGGCAGCCATGCCGTGAGTATTCCCGGGCCGGGGCCGTTCCGAGCCCGGCATCGGGCATTCCGCTACCGTCCCCGTGTGGAAACCGAACTGGATGACGAAGTCGTCGTGGTCGGCGGCGGGGTGACCGGGCTGACGACGGCCGTCGTGCTCGCCGAGCGCGGCAGGCGGGTGCGGCTGTGGACGCGGGACCCCGTCGAGCGGACCACCTCGGTGGTCGCGGGCGGGCTGTGGTGGCCGTACCGGATCGAACCGGTCGCGCTGGCGCAGGCGTGGGCGCTGCGCTCCCTGGACGTGTACGAGGAGCTGGCGGCGCGGCCCGCGGAGACCGGCGTACGCATGGTCGAGGGGGTGCTCGGCGAGACCCGCCCCGAGGAGGTGGGCGCGTGGGCGGCGGCCCGGCTGCCGGGGCTGCGCGCGGCGCGGGCCGAGGAGTACGCGGGGCCCGGTCTGTGGGCGCGGCTGCCGCTCATCGACATGTCGGCTCATCTGCCGTGGCTGCGGAAGCGGCTGGTGGCGGCGGGCGGCGTGGTGGAGAGGCGCCCGGTGGCCGCGCTGGCCGAGGCCGACGCGCCGGTCGTGGTGAACTGCACGGGCCTCGGCGCCCGGGAGCTGGTACCGGACCCGGCCGTGCGTCCGGTGCGCGGGCAACTGGTCGTCGTGGAGAACCCCGGCATCCGGAGCTGGCTGGTCTCGGCCGACGAGGACTCCGGGGAGACGACGTACTTCCTGCCGCAGCCCGGCCGGCTCCTGCTGGGCGGGACGGCCGAGGAGGACGCGTGGTCCACCGAGCCGGATCCGCGGGTGGCGGAGGCGATCGTTCGGCGGTGCGCGGCGCTGCGGCCCGAGATCGCCGGGGCCCGGGTGCTCGGGCACCTGGTGGGGCTGCGGCCGGCCCGGGACGCGGTGCGGCTGGAGCGCGAGACGCTGCCGGACGGGCGGCTGCTGGTGCACAACTACGGTCACGGCGGTGCCGGTGTGACGGTGGCCTGGGGCTGTGCGCAGGAGGCGGCCGGGCTGGCCACCCCCTGACACGGGCGGGGGCGGGCCCCGTGCGGGGCCCGCCCCCGGTCTCGGACCGTGTGCGTCGTACGTGGGTCAGTGGTGCTTGCCGATCGGGTCGCCCTCCACGTCGGTGCCGGGGCCCGGACCGATGCGGATCTCGAACTCGCCCTCGTACTGCTTGTGGCCCTCGATGACCGCCATCTCCACGGCCTCGGAGGCCATCTCGCCGCGCACGATGAGGGGGTCGCGGCGCAGGTCGCGCATGAGCGCGACGCACATGAAGATCATCACGATGACGAAGGGTGCCGCCGCGAGGATCGTGAGGTTCTGGAGACCGGTGAGCGCGTCTCCCTCGCCGCTGCCGACCAGGAGCATGATGGCGGCGACCGCACCGGTCACGACACCCCAGAACACGACCGCCCAGCGGCTGGGTTCGAGTGCGCCCTTCTGCGAGAGGGTGCCCATCACGATGGAGGCCGCGTCGGCGCCCGAGACGAAGAAGATGGCGACCAGGATCATCACCAGCAGGCTGGTGGCCGTGGCGATGGGGTACTCCTGGAGCACGGCGAAGAGCCTGCCCTCCGGGGTCGTCTCGTCACCGAGGCGGTTCTGCTCCTGGAGCCTCATCGCCGAGCCGCCGAAGATCGCGAACCAGATCAGGCTGACCGTGCTGGGGACGAGGATGACACCGCCGATGAACTGGCGGATGGTCCGGCCCCGGCTGATGCGGGCGATGAACATGCCGACGAAGGGCGTCCAGGAGATCCACCACGCCCAGTAGAAGACCGTCCAGCTGCCCAGCCAGTCCGCGACGCCCTCGCCACCGCTGATCTCGGTGCGGCCCGCCATCGCGGGCAGGTCGCCGAGGTAGCCGAAGACCGAGGTCGGCAGCAGGTCGAGGATGAGGATGGTCGGGCCCGCCACGAAGACGAACACGGCCAGCAGCAGTGCCAGCACCATGTTGGTGTTGGACAGCCACTGGATGCCCTTCTCGACGCCGGAGATGGCGGAGGCCACGAACGCCACCGTCAGCACCGCGATGATGCCGACCAGCAGTCCGGTGCTGACCTTGTCCATCCAGTCGAGTTGCTCGACGCCCGAGCCGATCTGGAGCGCGCCGAGGCCGAGCGAGGCCGCGGAGCCGAAGACCGTCGCGATGATGGCGAGGATGTCGATGACCCGGCCGCCCACACCGTTGGCGTGTTTCTCCCCGATGAGCGGCGTGAAGACGGCGCTTATGGTCTGCCGGCGGCGCCTGCGGAACGTGCTGTAGGCGATGCCGAGACCGACCACCGCGTAGATCGCCCACGGATGGAGCGTCCAGTGGAACAGGGTGGTGGCCATGGCCGTGGTCATGCGGTCGCCGGTGTCGGCGGGGTCGGTGCCGGGCGGGGCCGTGTCGAAGTGCGCCAGCGGCTCGCTCACGCCCCAGAACATCAGGCCGATGCCCATGCCCGCGCTGAACATCATGGCGATCCACGACACGGTCCGGAACTCGGGTTCCTCGCCCTCGGCTCCGAGGTGGATGCGGCCGTACCGGCTGGCCGCGAGCCAGAGGGCGAAGACGACGAATCCGGAGGCGGCCAGCACGAACGCCCAGCCGCCGTTGTGGATCAGACCGCTGAGCATGGTGCCGGAGGCGTCCTCCAGCGAATCGGTGCCGGCGGCGCCCCAGACGACGAAGGCCAGGGTCAGGGCCGCGGTGACACCGAAGACGACGCGGTCGGTCTTCGGCTTGCGCTCGTGCCCCGGCAGGCCCGCCTCGGACCCCGGTAGTGTCCCTCTTTCGTGCTGTTCCTTGTCACTTGGGTCCTGCGTCACAGACGGCACCTTTCAAGTCGGTGAGGCCGAGAATAGTCCTCCGCTACGCCCTTACCACGTGCGACGCGGACGTCACCTCCTCAGCAGCGGGCGTCGGGTTCACCCGCCGTCAGGTGGTACGCCGCCCGCTCGTCGAGGAGCAGCGGCACCAGGGCGCGCAGCGGCTGGCGCAGCGGTACGTAGGCGCCCTTCTCCCCGGTGGAACGCACTTGTACACCGTGCAGGGCCAGCTCGTCCCGAATGTCCTGGTACTGGGCAAGTGTCAGCCGGTAGCCGCAGGGCGGGTCCTGGATCACCTCGGCGGGTTCGGCCGGGTCGTTGTCCGCGCCGCCGACGTACACGGGCCCGGTGTCGGTGCGGCCGGTCCGGCGGGCGGCGTCGGTGGCCGCCTCGACCTGTCCGCGCCGCCGGTCCGCGAAGCGGAACATGCCGTCGAGCGCCGCGAGCTGGGAGTGCACCCGGCGCCGGTTGTTCAGGGCGGGGTCCGCCTGTTCGGCGTCGGTGAGCGCGTCCACGCGGCTCTCGATGAGCAGGCCGACCGAGTGCTTCACGCCGGACATGTTCCGCAGGATGCGTTCCTGGCCGTCGCCGGCGGTCTGCTTGACCGGGTCGCCGGTGACCGGGTCGGTCCAGATCCCGTAGGTGCCGGTCGAGTAGCCGGCTTCCCCGGCGGCGGGACGGACGTACGCCCCGGACAGGGTGCGGGCCTCGTCGTGGACCCGCGGGTGGGTGTTGAGGTTGCGGGGCCAGAGGTCGAAGAGGTCCTTGTCGTAGTACGGGGGTGTGGCGCCGTACTCGTGCAGGTCGTAGACGACGTCGGGGCGCCGGTCGCGGACGACGGCGGCCAGTGCGCGGGCCTCGGCGGTCCGCAGGGCGAGGTGGTCGCGGTTGATGTCGACGCCGTCGCCGTTGCCGCGGGTGTCGGCGGCCCGGCCGTCGGGGTTGGCGGTGGGCAGGACGAGCACGGTGGTGCGGTCCAGGAAGTGCCGGGTCCGGCGGTCGGTGGCGTACGCCAGGTCGCGCACCGTGGACAGGCACGCCTCGCGGCCGGAGGGCTCGTCGCCGTGCTGGCTGCACACGAGCAGCACCGTGTTCGGCGCGGCGGGCCTGCCGATGGTGACCAGGCGCAGCGGCCGGTCCTGCTTCGTGGTGCCGATGCGGTCGACGTCGACCCGGCCGCTGGCGCGGTCGGCGGCGGCCAGCAGCTCCCGCTCCTCCGCCTGGGTGGTCCAGCGGGCGCCGTTGCTCCGCTCGAAGCCGGTGCGGGGCGGGTGGTGCGCGGCGTCGGCCGAGTGCGCCGGTGCGGTGAGGAGGGACGCGGCGAGGGCCGCGGTGGTCACGGTGAGGGTGCGCAGCCGGTTCATCGGGCTCCCTTCGGGACGCGGTGGGTCGTGAGCGGTGGCGTGTTCACGCCGTCGAGGGGAGTGGGTGCCGCGGTGGCGCCGGCCGGGCCGGCACTCGCCCGGGCGAAGGCGTCCGGGCCGCCGACGAACGGTACGCGGGCCGACGTCCGGGAGAGGTCCAGGGTGAGGGTCGGCGTGTCGGCGGGCGGGTCGATGAGGCCCTTGTCGGTGCCCGCGACGATCAGGGCGAGACGGTGACCGGCCGGGACGACGTGGTCGGTGGCCGCCAGGTCGAGCGTCATGGTGTACGCCTTGCCCGGGGTGAGCGGGCGGCCGTGCCACGCGGAGGCGTGGTTGCCGAGGTCGGCCCAGCCGCGGCTGACGACGGTGTGCTCCACGTCGGTGGTCCTCGCGGCCGTCTCCAGGTAGCAGGAGCTGTCGCCCGCGGTCCGCGGTCCCCAGCAGGTGCGGTCGGTGAGGGTGGTGATGCCCTCGCCCTCGGTGGCGTAGTCGCGGATGGTGTCGGGACCGAGGTCGACGAGTACGGCGGACAGGTGGGCGGTCGGGGTGCTGGACCGTGCGGTGACGGTCACCTCGGAGGCGCCGGACAGGCGCAGGTCGCGGGTGAGCGGTCCGGTGACGAAGCCGGCCTTGGCCGGTGTGGACGCGTCGATGTGCGTGGCCCAGTCGGTCTCGCTCAGCGCGGGGTCGTCGGTGAAGGTCTCGGTGCCGCGGTCGCGGTGGAGGCCGAGGGTGCCGACGCCCGGTCGCGCGCCGTCGGCCGGGCGCAGGGTCGTGGTGGCCGTGGTGCGCGGCGGCCAGGTCCGCGACGTCTCCCACCGGTCGGGCCCGCGTTCGATGTCGGCCATGGGCTCGCGGTCGATGCCGTTGTCGTGGCCCAGCAGTTCGTGGTCGAACCAGCGGTGCAGGGTGTCGACCCAGTCGGCGCGGCGGAAGTCGAAGGGGTCGACGTGACCGGTCTGGGAGAGCCAGATCTTGCGGTCGACGCCGTGCTTCGCGAGGGCGTCCCACCACGGGCCGACGTGCTGCATGCGGACGTTGAGGTCCTGCATGCCGTGGACGAGGAAGACGCTGGCCTTCACCTTGCTCGCGGCCTTCACGTAGTCGCGCTCGGCCCACAGCCCGGTCAGGTCGCCGCTGCGCGGGGCGCCGTCGACGAGCCGCTGCTGGACGGCCTCGCAGCGGGCGCGGGCGTCGGGGCTGTTGACGTAGTCGGAGAGCCAGTCGGGACCGGAGTCGTAGAGCGGGGCGCCCTGGCTGAAGTAGTAGTCGTACCAGGAGGAGATGGCGGCGATCGGGACGATGGTCTCCAGGCCCTCGACGCCGGTGGCGGCCACGCCGTTGGCGATGGTGCCGTCCCAGCTCTTGCCGATCATGCCGGTCTTCCCGTTGGTCCACGTCGCCTCGGCGCGCTCGCCCCCGTCGCGGCTGGTGTACGCCTTCGCGCGGCCGTTCAGCCAGTCGACGACGGCCTTCGCGGACCGGATGTCGGAGCGTCCGCCGACGTCGACGCAGCCGTCGGAGCGGTTGGTGCCGGCCAGGTCGACGCCGACGAAGGCGTAGCCGCGGGGCACGAAGTAGTTGTCGTAGTACAGCGGCATCCCGACGACGTCGCCGTCCGCGTCGTACGTCTTCTTCTGGCTCTCGTTGCCGCGTCCGCAGCAGGAGTAGTACGGGCTGGCGTCCATGATGACGGGGATCTTCCGGCCCCGCTGGGCGGGTTCGCGCGGGCGGACGACGTCGACGGCGACGCGGTCGTCCTCGCCGTCGCCGTCCCCGTCGTACCCGGTGTCCACCCAGACGGCCTCGCGAACGGCGTTCGCGTAGGAGTAGACGGGTTCGCTCTGCCGCGGTGCGGGGTGCGCCGTCGCGGCGGGCGTGAGGAAGGCTGCCAGGAGTGCGGCCGTGGCCGCCGTCGCGAGCGTTCTCCAGATCGTGAAGCGCGTGCGTATCGGCATGCGCGGACGGTACATCGGTCAACTCCCGTGCAGAAGAGGGCAACGGGTGACTCATGTCGGCCGGATGGCGATCGTGTGACCGGGGTGGCCGTGGACATGACGGTGTCCACAGGGGCTGAATAGGCTGCGAACAGACCTCGTGCCCCTACGACTTGGAGCTTTCGTGCACCGCAGAATCATCGTGCCGGGCGCACTGGGCGCCGCCTCCCTCATGCTGGCGATCCCGGCGTCGGCGGCGGCCCCCTCCCCCGGCGCTCCGGGCATCGGCGACCCCTACTACCCGGCCTACGGCAACGGCGGATACGACGTCTCCCACTACGACCTGCGCCTGAAGTACCAGCCGGCCACCGACCGGCTGGAGGGGACGGCCACGATCCTGGCCCGCACCACCGAGGACCTGTCGCGGTTCAACCTGGACTTTTTGCTGGACGTCGGCGAGGTACGGGTGAACGGCGCGGAGGCGTCGTTCACGACCTCCGGCGAGCAGGAGCTGGAGATCACCCCGGCGAAGCCGCTGGCCAAGGGGACGGCCGTCACCGTGGTCGTCCGCTACAGCGGCGTGCCGTCCTCGAAGGAGGCGTTCGGCTTCACCAGCTGGCACCGCACCCCGGACGGCGGCGTCGCCGCGAACGAGCCCGAGGCCGCGGCCTGGTGGTTCCCCGGCAACGACCACCCGCGGGACAAGGCCACCTACGACGTGTCCGTGCAGGTGCCGGACGGCACCCAGGCGATCTCCAACGGGACGCTCCAGTCCACGAGTTCACGGATCGGCTGGACCCGCTGGAACTGGCGCTCCGACAAGCCGCAGGCCACGTATCTCGCCACGCTGGCGGTCGGGAGGTTCGACCTCACCACCGGGACCACCGAGAGCGGGATCCCGGTCGTCAACGCGTACAGCAAGGACCTGGGCGCCGACGACGGCGCGGCGCGGGCCAGTGTGGAGCGGACCGGGGAGATCGCGGACTGGCTGACCGGCTACTTCGGGCCGTACCCCTACAACGCGCTCGGCGGGTACGTGCCGAACACGGACACCGGGTACGCGCTGGAGACGCAGACCCGGCCGTTCTACAGCCCGCGGCAGTTCGCGAACGGGTCGAACGTCTCCGTGGTCGTGCACGAGCTGGCCCACCAGTGGTACGGCGACCTGGTCTCCGTGCGCGGCTGGAAGGACATCTGGATCAACGAGGGCTTCGCGCGGTACGCCCAGTGGCTGTGGTCCGAGCACGAGGGCGAGGGCACGGCGCAGGAACTGGCCGACTACACGTACGCCTCGCACCCGGCCGACGACCCGTTCTGGACGGTGCGGCCCGGTGATCCCGGTCCGGAGAACCAGTTCGACCTCGCCGTCTACGACCGGGGCGCGCTCGCCGTCCAGGCGCTGCGCAACGAGATCGGGGACGAGGACTTCTTCGCCGTGCTCAAGGGGTGGCCCGCGCGGTACGCCCACGGCAACGCGTCGGTCACCGACTTCCAGCGGTACGCCGAGGAGGTCTCCGGCAAGCCGCTGACCGCGCTGTTCGACACGTGGCTGTTCCAGCCGTCGAGGCCGGACGCCCCGGCGGCGCGCGCGGCGTCGCTCGCGCCGGCCTCGGACCCTCAGGCGCAGCCCCGGTCGTGGCGGAAGAGCGCCGCGACGAACGACGTGCACGGGCACTGACAGCCCGGGCACGGTCGGCGGGCGCGGTCCTCAGGCGGTGTCCCCGTGGTCGTAGACCGTCACCGGTATACCGCGCCGGGCCAGACGGCCGGTGACGAGCGGTTCGACCCGGGGCCACTTGCCGCCGGCCAGACCGCAGCCGATGCGCGGCATGTGCACGGACGCGTCCAGCTCGGCCGCCTTCTCGGCGAGGCGGCCGAGCGCCGTGTCGATCGCGTCGTAGCGCACGGGGACGCCCTTGCTGCCGGTCCAGGTGCCGCGCCGGCCGATCCCGGGGTCGTTGCAGACATGGGCGCCGCTCGGCTACTTCCTGAGCCCGCCCAGTTCCTGCTCGGCACTCGTCGCCGCCCGGCGCCGGACGCCGAACCAGCCCGCCACCAGCATCACCGCGATCACGGGCACGAGCAGCACGGTCTTGCGGCCGACCTCGTGGTCGTTCCACATCAGGACGATCACGGCGAGCAGGAAGGCGATCGTGACGATCTCGGTGACCGGGCTGCCCGGCAGGCGGAAGTGCGGTCGCTCGACCAGTCCCGCGCGCGCCCGGCGGACGAAGACGAGGTGGCAGATCATGATGATCACCCAGGTGCTGATGATGCCCAGCGAGGCGACGTTCAGCACGATCTCGAAGGCCTTGCTCGGCACCAGGAAGTTCAGGCCGACACCGAGGACGCAGACCGCGCAGGTCAGCAGGATGCCTCCGTAGGGCACCTGGCTGCGGCTCATCACGCCGGTGAACCTGGGCGCGGAGCCGGACATCGCCATGGAGCGCAGGATGCGGCCGGTGGAGTAGAGGCCGGAGTTCAGGGACGACATCGCCGCGGTGAGGACGACGAGGTTCATCACGTCGCCGGCGGCGGGGACGCCGATCTTCGACAGGACGGTGACGAAGGGGCTCTGGTCGCCCGAGTAGGCCGAGCTGGGGAGCAGCAGCGCCAGCAGGACGACCGAGCCGACGTAGAACAGGGCGACGCGCCACATGATCGAGTTCACCGCACGGGGGACGATCTTCTCCGGCTCCGCGGTCTCGCCGGCCGCGACGCCGACCAGTTCCAGGGCCGCGTAGGAGAAGATCACGCCCTGCATGACGAGGACCACGGGCATCACGCCGTGCGGGAGGATGCCGCCGTGGTCGGTGATCATGCTGACGCCCGGGGTCTGGCCGCCCACGTCGTGCTGGGTGGCCAGCAGGAAGATGCCGATCAGCATGAAGCCTATGAGGGTGGCGACCTTGACGATCGCGAACCAGAACTCCATCTCGCCGAAAATCCGGACCGAGATGAGGTTGACGGCCAGGACCACCGCGAGGGCGATCAGGGCGAGCACCCATTGCGGGATGCTCGTGAACATACTCCAGTAGTGCGTGTACAGCGCGATCGCGGTGATGTCGGCGATGCCGGTGGTCGACCAGTTCAGGAAGTACATCCAGCCGGCGACGTAGGCGCCCTTCTCACCGAGGAACTCACGCGCGTACGACACGAAGGACCCGGAGGAGGGCCGGTAGAGCACCAGCTCGCCGAGGGCCTTGACGACGAAGAAGGCGAAGACGCCCGCGACGAGGTAGGCGATCGCGAGCGCCGGGCCCGCGTCGCGCAGGCGGCCGCCGGCGCCGAGGAAGAGGCCGGTGCCGATCGCGCCGCCGATCGCGATCATGTTGACGTGGCGGGCCTTGAGGCCCTTGCTGTATCCGGCGTCGCCCGCGTCCGCGGGGAGGGGCCCGGCCGCCTGGGGATGGGCGGCGGCCTGTGCCGTGTCGACGGCGTCCTTGCTCACGGGTGGTTCCACTCTCTGGTGCGCTCGGGCGGGTTGCGCCCGAGTCGTCCGTACCTGTGTCTCGGGCCCGCACCACCCTTGACGCGGCACAGACCAAGTCGGCACCTTCCCACGACGCTGCGTGGACATGCGGTGGCTCATGTCACACAGCGTGACTTCTCACAAGATCCATCCGCGGCCTCCACCTGGTGCGCAAGAGGTTTCACAGCACTGGTGGGACAGCGATACTGCTGCACATGACGACGACCGACGCCGGGGAGCCGACCCTCACCATCGACGAGCTGGCCGCGCGGGCCGGCGTCACCGTGCGCACGGTCCGCTTCTACGGCACCAAGGGGCTGCTGCCGCCGCCGGTGATCGGGGCGCGCCGGGTGGGGCACTACGGCCGGGCGCACCTGGCCCGGCTGGCACTGATCGAGGAGTTGCAGCACCGGGGGATGACCCTGGCCGCGATCGAGCGGTACCTGGCGCAGCTGCCGCCCGACCTGAGCGAGCACGACCTGGCGCTGCACCGCGCGGTGGTGGCCTCCTGGGCGCCGGAGGCGGTGGAGAGCGTCACGCGCGGGGAACTGGACCGGCGCGCGGGCCGGCCGCTGACCGACGAGGAGGTGGACCGGCTGGCGGCGATGGACGTGGTCGTCCGGGACGCGGACGTCACGGAGGGCGACCTGTACCGGGTCGACACCGGGCTGCTCCGGCTCGGTGTCGAGCTGCTGGACGTGCCCTTCTCCCCGGAGACGGTGCTCGCGGCCCGCACCGCTCTCCTGGAGCACTCCCGCGCCGCCGCGCGCGACCTGTCGCGGCTGCTGCGCGACGCGGTGGCCGAAAGCGGGGCGCGGGACGTGCGGTCCCTGTCCGCGCACATGCACCCGCTGGTGGTGCAGGCGCTGCTGACCACCTTCCAGCGGTCGCTGCGGGAGGAGATCCGGGAGTGGATCGGCGGGGGCGGCGAGGACGAGCCCGCCGCCCCGGCCGAGGACAACCGCGCCGCCCCGGGCTGAGGCCGCTGCTCAGCGTCCGTCGGTGAAGACCTCCCCCTTGTCCGCCTTCTCCACCAGCAGCGCGGGCGGCGTGAAGCGCTCGCCGTAGCGGTCGGCCAGCTCACGCGCGCGTGCCACGAAGCCGGGCAGACCGCCCTCGTAACCGTTGATGTACTGCAGGACGCCGCCGGTCCAGCCGGGGAAGCCGATGCCGAGGATGGAGCCGATGTTGGCGTCGGCGACCGAGGTCAGGACGCCCTCCTCCAGGAGCCGGACCGTGTCGAGGGCCTCCGAGAAGAGCATCCGCTCCTGCATGTCCCGGAACGGGATCTCGTACCCGGGCTTGCTGAAGTGCTCCCGCAGGCCCGGCCACAGGGCCGCGCGCCTGCCGTCCTCGCCGTACTCGTAGAACCCGGCGCCGCCGCTGCGGCCGGGGCGCTCGAACTCGTCGACCATGCGGTCGATGACGGCATCGGCGGGGTGCGGGGTCCAGGTGCCGCCGGACTCCTCCACGGCCCGCCTGGTCTCCTTGCGGATCTTCCGCGGGAGGGTGAGCGTCAGCTCGTCCATCAGGGAGAGCACCTTGGCGGGATAGCCCGCCTGGGCCGCCGCCTGCTCGACGGAGGCGGGCTCGACGCCCTCGCCGACCATCGCCACGCCCTCGTTGATGAAGTGGCCGATGACCCGGGAGGTGAAGAAGCCGCGCGAGTCGTTGACGACGATCGGCGTCTTGTTGATCTGCCGGACCAGGTCGAAGGCGCGCGCGAGCGCCTCGTCGCCGGTCCGCTCGCCCTTGATGATCTCGACGAGCGGCATCTTGTCGACCGGCGAGAAGAAGTGCAGCCCGATGAAGTCGCCCTGGCGCTCGACGCCCTCCGCCAGCGCGGTGATGGGCAGCGTGGAGGTGTTGGAGCAGAGCAGGGCGTCGGGGGCGACGACGCCCTCGATCTCCTGGAACACCTTGTGCTTGAGCGAGGTGTCCTCGAAGACGGCCTCGATGACCGCGTCGCACCCGGCGAGGTCGGCGGCCTCGGCGGTCGGCGTGATGCGGGCGAGGAGCGCGTCGGCCTTCTCCTGGGTCGTGCGCCCCTTGGCGACGGCCTTGGCGCACAGCTTCTCGGAGTAGCCCTTGCCCTTGACGGCCGACTCCAGGGCGACGTCCTTGAGGACGACCTCGATGCCCGCGCGTGCGCACGAGTAGGCGATGCCGGCGCCCATCATGCCGGCGCCGAGGACGGCCACCTTGGTGACCTTCCGGGGCTCGATGCCCCGGGGGCGGTTGGCGCCGGAGTTGACGGCCTGGAGGTCGAAGAAGAACGCCTGGATCATGTTCTTCGAGGTCTGTCCGGCGGCCAGTTCGACGAAGTAGCGGGCCTCGATGACCTGCGCGGTCTCGAAGTCGACCTGGGAGCCCTCCACGGCGGCGGCCATGATGTTGCGGGGCGCCGGGTAGGGGGCGCCGGCCGTCTGCTTGCGCAGGTTGGCGGGGAAGGCGGGCAGGTTGGCCGCGAACTTCGGGTGCGACGGGGTGCCGCCGGGGATGCGGTAGCCGGGCTTGTCCCAGGGCTGGGCCGACTCCGGGTGGGCGTCGATGAAGGCGCGGGCCCTGGCGAGCATGTCGTCGCGGCTGTCGGCGACCTCGTCGACCAGGCCGTTCTCCTGGGCACGGCGCGGGTTGTACTGGGTGCCCTGGAGGAGCACTTTGAGCAGCGCGTCGGTGATGCCGAGCATGCGGACGGTGCGGACGACTCCGCCGCCGCCGGGGAGCAGGCCGAGGGTGACCTCGGGGCAGCCGATCTTGGAGCCGGGGGCGTCGAGGGCGACACGGTGGTGGCAGGCGAGGGCGATCTCGTAACCGCCGCCGAGGGCCGCGCCGTTCATGGCGGCGACGACGGGCTTGCCGAGGGTCTCGATGCGGCGCAGGTCGCGCTTGATGGCCATGCCGCCGTCGAAGAGGTCCTGGGCGGTCTCCGGGGTGACGCGGATCAGGTCGCGCAGGTCGCCGCCGGCGAAGAAGGTCTTCTTGGCCGAGGTGACGATGACGCCGCGGATCGAGTCCTTCTCGGCCTCCAGGCGGTCGGTGACCGCCGCGAGGGACCGGCGGAACGCCTGGTTCATGGTGTTGGCGGACTGGCCGGGGTCGTCGAGGACGAGGGTGACGACGCCGGTGTCGTCCTGTTCCCAGCGGATGGTGGTGGGCTCGGTGCTCATGAGGGTGTGCTCCAGGTGGTCCGTCGTATCCGTCGGGAGGGGGTCAGACGCGCTCGACGATGGTGGCGATGCCCATGCCGCCGCCCACGCACAGGGTGGCGAGGCCGTACCGCTTGTCCTGGCGCTCCAGTTCGTCCACGAGCGTGCCGAGGATCATCGCGCCGGTGGCGCCGAGGGGGTGGCCGAGCGCGATGGCCCCGCCGTTGACGTTGACCTTGTCGAGGGAGAGGCCCATGTCCTTGACGAAGCGCAGGACGACCGCGGCGAACGCCTCGTTGATCTCGACCAAGTCGATGTCGTCGATGGTGAGCCCGGCCTTGGCGAGCGCCTTGCGGGTGGCCGGGGCGGGGCCGGTGAGCATGATGGTGGGCTCGGAGCCGGACACGGCGGCCGAGACGATCCGGGCGCGCGGGCGCAGGCCGTAGCGGTCGCCGACCTCCCGGGAGCCGATGGCGACCAGGGAGGCGCCGTCCACGATGCCGGAGGAGTTGCCCGCGTGGTGGACGTGGTCGATCTTCTCGACCCAGTGGTACTTCTGCAGCGCGACGGCGTCGAAACCGCCGAGTTCGCCGATGTCGGCGAAGGACGGCTTGAGGCCCGCGAGGGAGTCGGCGGTGGTGCCGGGGCGCGGGTGCTCGTCGTGGTCGAGGACGGTGAGGCCGGCGCGGTCCCGCACGGGGACGACGGAGCGCTCGAAGCGGCCGTCCTTCCAGGCGGCGGCCGCGCGCTCCTGGGAGAGGGCCGCGTACTCGTCGACGTCGCGGCGGGTGAAGCCCTCGATGGTGGCGATCAGGTCGGCGCCGATGCCCTGGGGCACGAAGTTGGTGGCGAGGTTGGTCATCGGGTCGTTGAACCAGGCGCCGCCGTCCGAGGCCATCGGCACGCGGGACATGGACTCGACGCCGCCCGCGAGGACCAGGTCCTCCCAGCCGGAACGCACCTTGGCGGCGGCCAGGTTGACGGCCTCCAGGCCCGAGGCGCAGAAGCGGTTCTCCTGGACGCCGGCCACGGTGTCCGGCAGTCCCGCGGCGATGGCGGCGATGCGGGCGATGTCGGAGCCCTGGTCGCCGACGGGACCGACGACGCCGAGGACGACGTCGTCGACCGCGGCGGGGTCCAGGTCCGGGAAGCGGGCGCGGATCTCGTGGATGAGGCCGACGACCAGGTCGACGGGCTTCGTGCCGTGCAGGGCGCCGTTCGCCTTGCCGCGTCCGCGCGGGGTGCGGATCGCGTCGTACACGTACGCTTCGGTGGTCACTGGCAGGCCTTTCACTGAGGGTTCTTCACAGGACTGTTCGGGTGAGGGGCAGGGGTCTGCTCCCCGGCGCGCGTCGGTCCGCCCTCGCGGGGCAGGTCCCAGTCGCGGGCCACGGCGTCGGTGTCGGCGCCGGGCAGCGCGGGCCCGGTGCGGACGGCGGTGGGGGTCGCGGAGAAGCGGGGTGCGGGGGCCGGCTGGGTGAGGCCGTCGTGGTCGGTGAAGGTGGAGCGGGCGGCGAGGTGGGGGTGGTGCGGTGCCTCGCGCAGCGTGAGGACGGGGGCCACGCAGGCGTCGGAGCCGGCGAACACGGACGTCCACTCGTCGCGGGTGCGGGACGCGAACCGGTCGGCGACGGCCGCGCGCAGCTCGGGCCAGCGGGCCGGGTCGTCGCGGGCGGGCGCCACGCCGGGGATGCCGAGCAGCTCCATGAACTCGGTGTAGAAGCGCTGCTCCAGGGCGCCGACCGCCATGTACCGGCCGTCGGCGGTCTCGTAGGTGCCGTAGAAGGGGCAGCCGCCGTCGAGGAGGTTGGCGCCGCGCCGGTCCTGCCAGGCGCCGGCGGCGAGCATGCCGTGGATCATCGAGGAGAGGTGGGCGGTGCCGTCGACGATCGCGGCGTCCACGACCTGGCCGGTGCCCGTCGCGCGCGCGTGGTGCAGGGCGGCGAGGACTCCGACGACCAGGTAGAGGGAGCCGCCGGCGTAGTCACCGAGGAGGTTGGCGGGGACGGCGGGCGGGCGGCCGGGGTCGCCGATCATGCCGAGGGTGCCGGTGAGCGCGATGTACCCGATGTCGTGACCGGCGCGTTCGGCGAGCGGGCCCTCCTGGCCCCAGCCGGTCATCCTGCCGTACACGAGGCGCGGGTTGAGGGCGTGGCAGGGCTCGGGGCCCACGCCGAGCCGTTCGGCGACGCCCGGGCGGTAGCCCTCGATCAGCACGTCGGCGCGTTCGGCGAGGGCGAGGACCCGCTCGGGGCCGTCCGGTGCCTTGAGGTCGACGAGCACGGAACGCTTGTTGCGGTTGGTGACGTCGTGCGCCGGGTCGACGCCGAGTCCCGGGCCGCCGGGGCGGTCGACGCGTACGACGTCGGCGCCGAGGTCGGCGAGGATCATGGCCGCGAACGGCCCCGGGCCGATGCCGGCCAGCTCGACCACGCGCACCCCGGAGAGCGGGCCCTCGCCCGTGGTCAGGGCCGGTGTGCCGGCTTTCGACATCGCATCCCCGCTCTGTGACACAACCGATGTAACACCAGTGATGCTAAGAACGTGTTCCACTGGGCACAAGACCCGGACGAGCAAGCGCTTAGCCCATTATGCGCCGCGGGCGTCCAGCCGCGCCGCCAGCCGGCGAGGAGCCACGGTGCGGTAGCTCTCCTCCACCCAGTCGCGGAGCAGGCCGGCGGCGGGGGCACCCTGGTCCTGCAACGGGATGCTCACCCAGCCCGACCTGCCCAGGCCGTACCCCGCGGGTTCGGCGCCGGGACACGACAGGGCATGGGCGTGCGCCTCCTCGCCGGTGAGCTTGAGGGTGACGCCCAGGGGGTGGCTGCCGTCGGTCACGCCGAGGAAGACGAACACCTTCTTGTTGACCTTCGCGACGGACTCGCCCCACGGGAACTCCTCCACGGCGTCCGGCATGCCGAGGGCGAACTCACGGACGTTCTCCCATTTTTTCAGGGCACTCCTGGACACGGCCACGCGATGCCTCCGGGGTCGTCGACGGACTCCACCCTCCTCACGCTAGCCTCAGCCACCGGCAACGGCGCGTGCTGCGGACCCGGGGGTTGCCGACGGGTGACGAAGGGATGTCATGAGCAGGCTGAAAGAGGCCGACCGGCCGTACGACATCGTGCTCTTCGGGGCGACGGGGTTCGTCGGAGAACTGACCGCGCGGTATCTCGCCGCGCACGCCCCCGAGGGGCTGCGCTGGGCGATCGCCGGCCGCGGCGAGGAGAAGCTGCGCCGGCTGCGCGACCGGCTGCCGGGCGCGCAGGACGCCGGCGTGCTGCGGGCGGACGTGTCCGATCCGGACTCGCTGCGCGAACTCGCCGGACAGGCGCGCGTGGTGGCCACGACGGTCGGCCCCTACGTCCGGTACGGCGACGCCCTGGCCGCCGCCTGCGCGGAGAGCGGCACGGACTACCTCGACCTCACCGGCGAGCCGGAGTTCGTGGACCTGACCTACGTGCGCCACGACGCCCGCGCGCGGGAGACCGGCGCCCGTCTGGTGCACGCCTGCGGTTTCGACTCGATCCCGCACGACCTGGGCGTGTACTTCACCGTGCGGCAGCTGCCGGAAGGTGTGCCGCTCACCGTGGACGGCTTCGTGAGCGTCGACGCGACCTTCTCCGGCGGCACCTTCGCCTCCGCGCTCGGCCAGTTCGCGCGCGGGCGGCAGCTGCGGGCCGCGGCCGTGGAACGCCGGCGGCACGAACCGCGCCTGGTGGGCCGCCGCGCCGTCACGCCGGCGGGCGCGCCGCGCTTCGCGGGTGAGGTCGGGGCCTGGGCGCTGCCGCTGCCGACCATCGACGCGCAGGTCGTACGGCGCTCCGCGAAGGCCCTGGACCGCTACGGCCCCGACTTCCGCTACCGCCACTACGCGGCCGTCCGGCGTCTGCCGGTGGCGGTGGGCGGAGTGGCGGCCGTGGGCGCGCTGCTGGCGGCGGCTCAGGTCCCGCCCGCGCGGCGCTGGCTGTCCGGGCGGCTCAAGCCAGGTGAGGGCCCGAGCGCCGAGAAGCGCGCCAGGAGCTGGTTCTCGGTCCGCTTCGTCGGCGAGGGGGGCGGGCGCAAGGTGTTCACGGAGGTCGCGGGCGGCGACCCCGGTTACGACGAGACGGCGAAGATGTTCGCCGAGGCGGCGCTCTGTCTCGCCCTCGACGAACTGCCGCCGACGTCCGGCCAGGTCACCACGGCCGTCGCGATGGGCGACGCGCTGACCGAGCGGCTGGTGGCGGCGGGCATCCGCTTCCGGGTGGCCGCCGCCCACTGAAAAGTCCCTCGTCCGGCGAGGGCGGGGGTCACCCCGTCCAGCCGGCGATCGTGTAGATCATTCCGCCGACCCAGGCCAGCCCCGCCACCACCGCCAGCGCCAGCCCCGCGAGGGCGGTCCGGCCGACGGGGCGGCCGGGGCGGGCGGGGTACTCGGGTGTCCGGCGTGTCGTCATGCGGTCCAGCCTGCCGGGGCGACGGGGGACGGCATATCCGTACGGATACTCAGACGGCCTGAGTGGTCCCGCGCAGCCGCCCTGCCCGCGGTTTGAGACTTTCCCGCCCGTCTCGACCGGCACGGCAGGTGCGACGCGGCCGAAGTCCCCATGGGAAGTTCAATGAAACCCTTGAGGGTATGAAGTTCCTTCTCGAAGTCACCATGGACGAGGGCGCGGTCGCCGAGGACCCCACCGGCGAGCTGCAGCGCATCCTGCGCTACTGGGGCGGCAACCTGCACCACTACGCGCTGCGGCCCGGCGACGGTTCGGCGGTCTACGACTCGGCGTACCAGGAGGTGGGCCGCTGGAGCGTAGCGGGCCGGGCCGGTTAGACGGCGGCGGCCCGCAGCGCCGCACGGCACAGGGCGTCGGCCCTGCGGGTGGTCTCCGGCAGACGGAAGGCGGGTGCCAGGGCCAAAGTGTGCGCGCAGGCGTTGGTAAGGCTCACCCGGTGACCGACGGAGACGAAGACCGGCTTCACGCCGTCCCGCGTGCGCACCGCGCGCCCGACCTCCTCGGCACCGGCGAGCAGCGGGGACGTGCTGCCGCGCGGGGCGGCCGGCTCGTCGTGGGTGAAGGTGAAGGGGTTCTTGGCCACGCCGATGGTGGGCAGGCCGGTGAGCACGCCCAGGTGGCTGGCGAGGCCGAAGCGGCGCGGGTGGGCCAGGCCGTACCCGTCGCAGACGACCAGGCCGGGCGGACACGGCAGGGCGTCCAGCGCGGCGCGGACGGTCGGGATCTCCCGGAAGGCGAGCAGGCCCGGCACGTAGGGGAAGGAGATCCGCCCGACGGCGGTGGCCTCGGCGACGACGGCGAGGGTCGCGGCGTCCAGCACGACGGCCGCCGCCGCGACCACGTCCCGTTCGTCGTCGTAGGCCACGTCGACGCCGGTCACCGTGCCCGTACCGGGCGGCGGGCCGGTCTCGTCGAGGACGACCCGCGCGCGCAGCCCGTCCTGGACGGCGCGCGCCCGCTCCTCGGTCGCGGGCCAGTCGGCGGGGATCTGCGCGGTCACGGGCGTCATGGTGGGGCAAGCCTAGAGGAGCCCGCAGTAGGCTCGCGATCATGTTCGTACTGGAGCTGTCCTACACCGCCCCGCTCCAAGCCGTCGACGCCGTCCTGCCGGATCATGTGGCCTGGCTGGACGAGCTGTACGGGCAGGGTGTGTTCCTGGCGTCCGGGCGCAAGGAGCCCCGCGACGGCGGGGTGATCATCGCCGTCGCGGCGGACCGTGCGCGGATCGAGGAGATCACCGCGGGCGACCCGTTCGTCCGGGCCGGTGTGTGCGCGTACCGCGTCACGGAGTTCGTCGCCAGCAAGACGGCCCCGGCGCTGGAGCCGTACCGGGAGACGCTCGCCTAGAGGGCGGTACGGCTCACTTGCCGAGGGCGCGTCGCAGGTCGCTCTTGTTCATGCTCGAACGGCCGTGCACGTTGCGGCGCTTGGCCTCCTCGTAGAGCTGGTCGTACGTGGGCCCCTGCGGCCCCTCGCCCCGGCCCGACCGCCGGCCGCCCCGCTCGCCCGGCGACATGTCCCGGGTGGACGTGCGGCTGGCGGTCTTCGACTCGCCCGACCGGGCGCGCTCCTTGTTGACCGTCCGGGCCGCGATCTCCTTGGCGCGGCCGGTGCTCTCACCGCGGTCCTCGGCGCTGCCCTTGATGTGCTCGTACTGACGTTCCCGTTTGGGGCCGACACCTCGCGGCATGTCCGCTCACTTCCTCTCACGCTTCGGCGAGCGGGTACCCGCATCGCGGAACGACACCCCACCCCGCCCGGCGTCACCACTCCAGACGCGCGGCCCTGCCCTGCTCACCCGCGGCCCAGCAGCCCAGGTCGGGCGTGCAGTCCACGGTGTCGTAGGAGCCGGTGTCGACGGTGCGCCAGGTGCGGCCGCCGTCCGTGGTGAGGTCGGTGCCGGTGGGGCCCACCGCGAGGGCGGCGGTGCGGCTGTGCGGGAGCCAGGCGACGCCGGAACGGTAGGCCGGCGGCGGCCGGTCGGCGGGCCGCCAGGTGCGGCCGGCGTCCGCGGTGCGTGCCCCCGCCCGCGGCGAACTCTGGTCGGGGCGGTAGTCGCCGCCGACCGCGAGGCCGTGGGCGCGGTCGCGGAAGGCGAGCGCGAAGACGCCCCGCGCCGGGTCGCCCGCCGGGATCGGCGCGTCGGCGGCCGTCCAGGTCAGCCCCCGGTCGGCGGAGTGCAGCACGCGCGCGTGCGCGGCCCCGCCGGTGGCCAGCCACACGTCCCGCGGACCGGAGGAGACCAGGCACTGGCCACTGGCCGCGAACCCGGCCTCGCCGTCCTGGGCGGCCGGCATGCCCCGGTCCGGCAGCACCTTCCAGGAGCGGCCGCCGTCGCGGGTGGACAGGATGCGGAACTTCCCGTCCACCGGGTCGCTCATGGCGAGTCCGTGCCGGGAGTCGAAGAAGGTGAGGCAGTCGTAGAAGGCCCGCGCGTCGGTGTTGCGGAAGGACTCCGTCCAGGTGGCCCCGCCGTCGGCGGTGCGGTAGACCCGGGACGCCTCGCCCTCGCCGATGGCCAGGACCACGGCCCGGCGGGCGTCGAAGGCCTCGACGTCCCGGAACTCCAGGTCGCCGGCGCCCGGCGGGGAGACGTCGCGCCAGGTGTCGCCGCCGTCGGTGGTGCGCAGGACGGTGCCCTCGGAGCCGGCCAGCCACGCGGTGTGCCGGCTGACGGCGGCGAGCCCCCGGAAACGGGCGTCGGGCGCCCCGGTGTCCTTCAGCTCCCAGTGCGGACTGTGCCCGGGCTGGTGTGCCTGTGCCGGTACGGTCGTCAGCGCGGCCAGCGCCGCCGCGCAGACCGCCCCCGCGAGCGCCCTGCGCCCCGTGCGCCGGCGAGCGGTTCGAATCGGCCGTACCGTGCGTCGCGTGCTTCCCAAGCGCCTCATGGCGGGCGAAGCTAGCCCACCGGGGGTGAGCCGTCCAGAGGACCTGCCCGGCACGCGCGTGGCGCAAGTGCCGTACGGGGCGGGCGAGGAGAGCCGTGTCACGCCGGTGCATGAACGCGGTGACAGAGGTCACTCGATGCTCGTGTGCACGGATCGGCTGATTCCAACGTCTCTTCAAGTGCCCGGCCCGCACCACCCCGAGAGCCCGTCCAGCCGTCACGAGGGAGCAAGGCGTTGTCCACCGTCATCGAGCAGCCGGTCGAGGCGCGGCTCGTCGCCGCCGCACCGCGCATGCCGAGCATTCCCGCCACCCTGCACTACGACCGCGGCGACCCCTTCGCCGTCCGCATGACCTTCCCGGCCCCGGCCACCCTGGAGGGTGTGGAGGTCTGCTGGACCTTCTCCCGCGAGCTGCTCATCGCGGGGATGCGGGAGCCGGACGGCCACGGCGACGTGCGGGTGCGCCCGTACGGGTACGACCGCACCGTCCTGGAGTTCCACGCGCCCGAGGGCACCGCCGTGATCCACGTGCGCTCCGGCGAGCTGCGCCGGTTCCTGGCGGCCACGGGCGAGCTGGTGCCCGTCGGCATGGAGCACCTTCACCTGGACCTGGAGCACGACCTGGCGGAGCTGATGCGCGGCAGCTGCTGACCGGGCGTCGCTGCCGGTGCCTCTCCGCGCCCCGGGCCCGCCTCCGCCCCGACCTCGGCGCCCCGACCTCAGCGCCCCGACGACGCCACGGCCCGGGCGGTCTCCGCGCTCACCGCACCCCAGACCTCTCCCACGATCTTCCGCAGCCCGGGGGCCGCCGCCCCGCCCCGCTCGGTCAGCTCGGCGATGCGCTCCTCGCCGCGCCCACCGCCGGCCGCGCCGGGTCCGGCGCCGGCCGGGAGGCCGGGTGCCGCGGCGGCGACGAGCACGGCCGCGGCCGCGTCGCGCTCGGACACCTCCCCGGCCGGGATCCGGCCCTCCAGCACCTCCCGCGTCTCCTCACGGAGCGCCTTCGCCACGGCCGGGCGCGCCAGGACATGCTCCACGGACGGGAACACCCCGAGCACCCGTTTCTTCTCGGCCCGCAGGTAGCCCTCGGCCACCAGTTGCTCCCGGACGGCGTCGAAGGTGACCCGCGCGTGCAGCGCGACCCACGTCCGCCACCGGTGCGGCAGCGACTCGCGGACCAGGTCGAGCAGTCCGTCGAGGACCGCGTCCCCGGTGCGGGAGTCCAGGTCGACGGGGGTGGCGATACCGTCGTCGTCGGTGAGCAGGCCGCGCCGGGCCAGTTCGGTGAGCGCGCCGGCGCGCACCAGGTGGTGGACCCGGGCGGTGTCCGCGGCCCCGGACCTCGCGGGGTCCCAGGCCAGCAGGCAGAGCCGGGCGGGCAGTGAGAGCGGGCCGTTGGGCACGGGGCCTCCTCGGGGCCGTGTGGCCGGGTGCGCGGAAATACGTTGACAGCGCACCCGGCCCCTCGTACGGTGTATATCGCTTCTGTTGCCGCCGATTGGAGAAGGACGTTGCTCGTCTGAGGTCCTGAGACACCGCGACACACCTCACGTGTGTGTACGCAGCGTGCGACCTCGGCGTTCGAGCCGTCCCTTCGCGGAGCAGGGCATTTTTCATGCCCGGCACTCCCCCGGGGCTCCTCCTTCTCTCGTCCGACGGCGGTCGCCGCCCTCCCGGTGTCTCGATACGCGTTTGCCCCTGACGGCTTCAAGCAACCGCGGAGACCCGTATGTCCACATCCATCACTTGTACGTCCCTGTCCTTCGCCTGGCCCGACGGCACGCCCGTCTTCGAGGGACTCGACACCGCGTTCGGCCCCGGCAGGACCGGCCTCGTCGGCGTCAACGGGGCGGGCAAGTCCACCCTGTTGAAGCTGATCGCCGGGCAGCTCACGCCCGCCGACGGCCTCGTCCGCGTCACCGGCGAGGTCGGCCACCTGCCGCAGAACGTCACCCTCGACACCGCGCTGCGGGTCGACGAGGTGCTCGGCATCGCCGCGCGCCGGGCCGCGCTGCACGCCATCGAGGCGGGTGACGTGGCCGAGGAGCACTTCGAGACGGTCGGCGACGACTGGGACGTCGAGGAGCGCGCCCTCGCCACCCTCGGTGAACTCGGGCTCGGCCACGTGGGGCTCGACCGCACCGTCGGCGAGGTCTCGGGCGGCGAGTCGGTGCTGCTGCGGCTGGCCGCGCTGCTGCTGCGCCGGCCCGACGTCCTGCTCCTGGACGAGCCCACCAACAACCTCGACCTGTACGCCCGCAGGCGCCTGTACGCGGCCGTCACCTCCTGGCCGGGCGTGCTGGTCGTGGTCAGTCACGACCGGGAACTGCTCGAACTGGTCGACCAGATCGCCGACCTGCGCTCCGGCGGCATCACCTGGTACGGCGGGAACCTCTCGGCGTACGAGGAGGCGCTGGCCGTGGAGCAGGAGGCGGCCGAGCGCATGGTGCGGGTCGCCGAGTCCGATCTGCGCAAGCAGAAGCGGGAACTGGCCGACGCCCAGGTCAAACTGGCCCGCCGCAAGCGGTACGGCCAGAAGATGTGGGACCAGAAACGCGAACCGAAGATCGTCATGGGGGCGCGCAAGCGCGCGGCGCAGGAGTCCGCGGGCAAGCACCGCATCATGCACGAGGAGAAGCTCGCCGAGGCCAGGGAGCGCCTCGACGACGCGGTGGAGGCCGTGCGGGACGACGACGAGATCCGCGTCGACCTGCCGTACACGGCCGTACCGCCGGGCCGGTCCGTGCTCACCCTGCGCGACCTGGAACTCCGGTACGGCGCGCGGGTGGAGGGCGGCTTCGATCTGCACGGTCCCGAACGGATCGCGCTGGTCGGACGCAACGGCGCGGGCAAGACCACGCTGCTGCGCACGGTCGCCGGGGAGCTGGCCCCGGTGGCGGGCGAGGCGACGGCGCACGTGCCGCTGCGGTTCCTGCCCCAGCGCCTCGACGTCCTCGACGGGGAGCTGACCGTCGCGGAGAACGTGGCCCGGTTCGCGCCGGGCGCCACCAACAACCGGATCCGCGCGCGGCTGGCCCGCTTCCTGTTCCGGGGCGCCCGCGCCGACCAGAAGGCGGCGACACTCTCCGGCGGCGAACGGTTCCGGGCGGCGCTGGCCGCGCTGATGCTGGCCGAGCCCGCGCCGCAGCTGCTGATGCTGGACGAGCCGACGAACAACCTGGACATGGCGAGCGTGCGGCAGCTCACCACCGCCCTGGAGTCCTACGAGGGAGCGCTGATCGTGGCCAGCCACGACATGCCGTTCCTGGAGTCGCTGGGCATCACCCGGTGGCTGCTGTTCGAGGAGGGAGAACTGCGGGAAATCACGCCAGAAGCTGTCGGGTATCCCGCCTAGCGTCCCTCGCATGAGCGAGTTCATCACCATCACCGGAGCCAGGGAGAACAACCTCCAGGACGTCACCCTCCGCATCCCGAAGGGCCGGCTGACCGTGTTCACCGGCGTTTCGGGGTCGGGGAAGTCGTCGGTCGTCTTCGACACCATCGCGGTCGAGTCGCGGCGCCAGCTGAACGAGACGTTCACCTGGTTCGTGCGCAACCGGCTGCCCAAGTACGAGCGGCCGCACGCGGACGCCCTGGAGGACCTCTCCCCCGCGATCGTCGTCGACCAGCGGCCGGTGGGCGGCCACTCGCGGTCCACGGTCGGCACGATGACCGACATCCACTCGGTGCTGCGGGTGCTGTTCTCCCGGCACGGCACCCCCAGCGCCGGCGGGGCGACGGCGTACTCGTTCAACGACCCGTCGGGCATGTGCCCCGGCTGCGACGGGCTGGGCCGCACGGTGCGGCCCGACTGGGACCGGATCCTCGACCCCGCCAGGTCGCTGGCCGACGGGGCGGTCCGCTTCCCGCCGTTCGCGGCCGGCACCTGGCAGGGGCAGGCCTACACCAACTCCGACGAGCTGGACCCGGACCGCCCGGTCGGCGACTTCACCGACGCCGAGCGGGCCTTCCTGATGCGCGGGCGGCCCGGCAGCAAGGTCACCGTCAACGGCTCGGGCGGCACCTGGACCACCGAGTACGAGGGGCTCGCCGACCGCTTCGAGCGGCTCTACCTCAAGCGGGACCTGTCGGGCATGAGCGAGAAGACCAGGAACCTCGTACGGGGGTTCCTGGTGGAGGGCGCCTGCCCCGAGTGCGGCGGGGCCCGGCTGAACGCGGCCGCGCTCGCGGCCCGGATCGACGGGCACTCCATCGCCGACTGCTCCGCCATGCAGGTCACCGACCTGATCGC
This sequence comes from Streptomyces sp. NPDC058985, assembly GCF_042740985.1. NCBI lineage: Bacteria > Bacillati > Actinomycetota > Actinomycetes > Kitasatosporales > Streptomycetaceae > Streptomyces > Streptomyces sp. NPDC058985. The sequence continues at coordinate 155,675 of NZ_JBHYJX010000003.1, forward strand.
CGTACTGAAGCGGATCGACGACCCGGTGGCGCTGCCGGTCGCCGGTGCCGCCGTCGCGGCGCTGGAGCGGGTCGAGGCGATCGGCCTCGGCTATCTCAGCCTCGGCCGGGAGACCTCCACGCTCTCCGGCGGCGAGGGACAGCGGCTGAAGACCGTGCGGCACCTCGGCTCCAGCCTGACCGGGATGACGTACATCTTCGACGAGCCCAGCGTCGGGCTGCACCCGCGCGACGTCGGGCGCCTGGGCGACCTGCTGCTGCGGCTGCGCGACAAGGGCAACACCGTGCTGGTCGTCGAGCACGACCCGGACGTCATCGCGCTGGCGGACCACGTGGTCGACATGGGGCCGGGCGCCGGCGCCGACGGCGGCCGGGTGGTGTTCGAGGGCACGCCGGACGGACTGGCCGCGTCGGACACGCTCACCGGGCGGTGCCTGGGCAGGCGGACGACGGTGAAGGCGGAGCCGCGGCAGGCGGACGGGCACCTGTGGGTGAAGGGCGCCGGCCGGCACAACCTGCGGGACGTGACGGTGGCGTTCCCGACCGGGGTGCTCACCGCGGTCACCGGGGTGGCCGGATCCGGCAAGAGCACGCTGGTCGCGGAGCTGACCGCCGCCCACCCGGACGCCGTGACCGTCGACCAGTCGGCCATCGGCGTCTCCGCGCGGTCCACCCCGGCGACCTACCTCGGGATCATGGACACCGTACGGAAACTCTTCGCGCGGGAGACGGGCACCGAACCGGGCTTCTTCAGCTTCAACTCGGCGGGTGCGTGCGGCACCTGCGAAGGGCGCGGGGTCATCCACACCGACCTCGCGTTCATGGACCCGGTGACGACCACCTGCCACGACTGCGAGGGGCGGCGGTTCCGGGAGGAGGTGCTGCGGCTGACGGTGGACGGCAGGTCGGTCGCCGACGTGCTGGCGATGACCGCGGGCCAGGCGCTGGACTTCTTCGCCGACCCGGGCCTGCGGCGCCGGCTGCGCGCCCTGCACGACGTCGGTCTCACCTACCTCGCCCTCGGACAGCCGCTCTCGACGCTCTCCGGCGGCGAGCGGCAGCGCATCAAGCTGGCCACCCGCCTGCACCGCACCGGCGCCGTGTACGTCCTGGACGAACCGACCACCGGGCTGCACATGTCGGACGTGCAGGGGCTGCTCGCGCTGCTGGACCGGCTGGTCGGCACCGGCAACACGGTGGTCGTCGTGGAGCACAACCTGGACGTGGTCGCGCACGCCGACTGGGTCGTGGACCTCGGCCCCGACGGCGGCCGGGACGGCGGCCGGGTGGTCTTCGAGGGCACCCCGCGGGACCTGCTCGCCGCCCGCGGCTCCAGCACGGCGGAGCATCTCAGGAGGGCTACGAGCGGCTGACGGGGGTTCCGTCCGCACGCGTCCCCGCTGCATGATGGCGGACCGGCGCCGGACCACGGGCGCCGGACCCGACAGCGCCGATACGGAAGGCCCCGCGTGCCCAGCAAGAAGGCCCTCGTCCGCCGCCCCAGCCCCAGGCTCGCCGAAGGCCTGGTGACCCACGTCGAGCGGGAGCCGGTCGACCACGCCCTGGCGGTCGAGCAGTGGGACGCCTACGTCGAGGCCCTGGCGGCGAACGGCTGGGAGACGCTGGAGGTGGACCCCGCCGACGACTGCCCCGACTCGGTGTTCGTCGAGGACACGGTCGTCATGTACCGCAACGTCGCCCTGATCACGCGGCCCGGCGCGGAGTCCCGGCGGGCGGAGACGGCCGGCGTCGAGGAGGCCGTGGCCCGGCTCGGCTGCTCGGTCAACTGGGTCTGGGAGCCCGGCACCCTGGACGGCGGCGACGTCCTGAAGATCGGCGACACGATCTACGTCGGGCGCGGCGGGCGGACAAACGCGGCCGGGGTGCAGCAGGTGCGGGCCGCGTTCGAGCCGCTGGGCGCCCGGGTCGTCGCCGTGCCGGTGAGCCGGGTGCTGCACCTGAAGTCGGCGGTGACCGCGCTGCCGGACGGCACGGTGATCGGGCACATCCCGCAGACCGACGTGCCGTCGCTCTACCCGCGCTTCCTGCCGGTGCCGGAGGAGTCCGGGGCGCACGTGGTGCTGCTCGGCGGGGAGAAGCTACTGATGGCGGCGAGCGCGCCGAAGACGGCGGAGCTGCTGGCCGACCTCGGCCACGAACCCGTGCTCGTCGACATCGGCGAGTTCGAGAAGCTCGAAGGCTGTGTGACATGCCTCTCGGTCCGGCTGCGGGAACTGTACGCCTGAATTCGCCGGCACGTCACCCGTCCGGCCCCGGGACCTGCGTGTCTCGGCGCCTTTCCGGGCCCCGCGGGACCGTGGCTGATCAGCGCCCTTTACAGTGCGTTTAACCTACGCCCTCGTAACCTACGGTTTCGTAGCCTACGATCCCGTAGGTTCCCGGCACCGCTCGCCGGCCGCTCCGCACTGTCGCACGTCCCCTGGAGTTCTCCGTGACGATCGTCTCCCCGCACCTCGGCTCCTCCGCCGAATGGACCGACGCCCGGCTGCTGTACGCGCTGGAGGAAGTGGTCGAGAACGAACTCAACCGGCATCTGAAGGTCGCCAAGGACTGGATGCCGCACGAGTACGTGCCGTGGACCGACGGACGGAACTTCCCGGGGATCTTCGAGGACGGCGAGGCCTGGGAGAAGGAGCAGTCGAAGGTCACCGAGATCGGCCGGATCGCGCTCGTGGTGAACCTGCTGACGGAGGACAACCTCCCCAGCTACCACCACGAGATCGCCAGCCTCTTCGGCCGTGACGGTGCCTGGGGCACCTGGGTGCACCGCTGGACCGCCGAGGAGGGGCGGCACGGCATCGTCATGCGCGACTACCTGCTCGCCTCCCGCGCGGTCGACCCGGACAAGCTGGAGCAGTTCCGGATGGCCCACATGAGCGAGGGCTTCGAGTCGGACAACCGGCACTCGATGCTGCACTCGGTGGCCTACGTCGCCTTCCAGGAGCTGGCCACCCGCATCTCGCACCGCAACACCGGCCACCAGTCCGGCGACCCGGTCTGCGACCGCATGCTGGCCCGCATCGCGACCGACGAGAACCTGCACATGGTCTTCTACCGGAACCTGCTCAAGGCCGCCTTCGAGATCGCGCCCGACCTCACCATGCAGGCGGTGCGGGACGTGGTCGTGAACTTCCGGATGCCCGGTCACGGCATGCCCGGCTTCGAGCGGGCCGCGGCGCAGATGGCGATCGGCGAGGTCTACAACCTGCGCATCCACCACGACGACGTGATCCAGCCCGTGCTGCGCTTCCTGAAGGTCCTGGAGATCGACGGACTCGGCCCGGAGGGTGTGCGGGCCCAGGAGGAACTGGGTCTCTACATGGGCGGGCTGGACGCCGAGGCGTCCAAGTTCGACGAGAAGCTGGCGGCACGCAAGGCCCGGATGGCGGCCCGCGCGGCGGGCTGACCACGGGGCGGCACCGGTGGCGACGCCGTCGACCGCGGCGGGTCCGTCACTCGTAGGCCGTCGTCTCCGCGTCCGTATGCGCCGTGCGTCTCGGCTCGGTGAGCAGGGACCACGGGTCGTGCGACTGGCCTGCGCGCACGACGAGTTCGCACATGCGGGCCGGTGGGCGAGCGGGTCGTGCGGGCCGATGGGCGAGCGGGTCGAGGGCGTGCAGCAGACTGTCGGCCGCGTGCTGGACCACTGTGCCGCGCCCGCCGGGATCCGCCTGCCCCGGCGGGCGCGGCACAGCGAGTCACCGGTGCGGGCGGCCGGTCCGGGAGCCGCGCTCAGGGGGTGGCGCGGCGCAGTTCCAGGCGTTCCTTCTCCGACAGTCCGCCCCAGACGCCGAAGCGCTCGTCATTGCTCAGCGCGAAGTCCAGGCAGGCCGAACGGATCGGGCAGAGGGCGCAGATCCGCTTCGCGTCCCGTACGGAACTGCCGGGCTCGGGGAAGAAGAACTCGGCTCCGGTCTGTGCGCACAACGCCTCCTCCTGCCAGTCGAGGTCCGGCGTGGCGATCGTCTCGATGTGCATGGACAGGAGCGTGCCGGGGGGCGAAAAACATTTCATCAACGCCGGATCAACGACGTCGGCGGGTCCGCCCCGCTCCGATGGTCCTCCGCCGGGTGCGGCAGCGCACGGCGGCGCGCGGAAGCGGGGGCCGGTGGTCGGTGGAAGACTCGGCTGTACAGGCAACGGGACCCTTCCGAGGAGGGCGATCATGCTCACCACCCGTTTCGTCACCGGCGCCCCGAACTGGGTCGACGTCGGCACGACCGACTTCGACGCCTCCGCCGCCTTCTACGGGGGTCTCTTCGGCTGGCGGTTCCGGTCGGCGGGTCCGGAGGCCGGCGGCTACGGCTTCTTCGAACTGGACGGCCGGATCGCGGCCGGCGGCATGGAGACGTCGTCCGAGCAGGGCCCGCCGTCCTGGACGGTGTACTTCCAGACCCCGGACGCCCGGGCCACCGCCAAGACCTCCGAGCAGGCCCGCGGGGGTGTCTTCGCGCAGCCGATGGAGGTGATGGAGCAGGGCACCATGGCGATCCTCGCCGACCGGGCCGGGCTGCCGTTCGGCGTCTGGCAGCCGGCGCGGCTCCCGGGTCTGGGCGTGGTCGGCGAGAGCGGCGCGCTGTGCTGGGTCGAGCTGCACACGGCGGACGTCGCGGCCGCCGCCGCGTACTACCGGAGCGTCCTGGGACTGGAGACCTCGGCGGTGTCCTTCCCGGGTGGCTCCTACACCTCGGTCAACCCGGGCGGGCAGGGCGAGGACGCCATGTTCGGCGGTGTCGTCCCGCTCGCCGACGATCCGGAGCCGACGGAGACCGGCTGGCTGCCGTACTTCGCGGTGGACGACACCGACGCGACGGTCGCCCGGGCCCGGGAGCTGGGCGGCACGGTGCCGATGGCCGCGACGGACATCGAGGACGTCGGCCGTGTCGCCCGCATCGCCGACCCGTCCGGCGCCCGCTTCGCGGTCCTCAGGCCACTGCCGCGGCAGGCGTAGGGACGCCGGGTGCCCGGTGCCGACGGGGGCTCCGGGAGGCGGGGCGGGCGCCGGGTCCGCGTGCTCACGCCCGCGAGCGCCCGCGCCACGGGGAACAACGAGGCCGACTCGGTGGACCAGCGTGGTCGGCAGGATGACGCCGGACGTCCCGGGCTCCGGCGGTGCACCGGGACCCTCGGCGGCCGTGCAGGAGACGGAACGGCGGCCTCCGGGCCGTCGGCAGCCGTGTGGGGGGGGGCGGGCCGCGCCGGAGGAGACGGCCGTCAGACGTGGGCGACGCGGGGACCCCGGTGCCGGCATGGGCCCTCAAGGGGAGGCGGGCGCCGGGTCCGCGTGGTCATGCGCTGGCGCGGTGGACCAGCGTGGTCGGCAGGATGACGCCGGACGTCCCGGGCTCCGGAACGGCGGCCTCCGGGCCGTCGGCGGCCGTGCGGGGGGCCGGGCCGCGCAGGAGGAGACGGGCCATCAGGCGGCCCATCTCCTCGATGTCCTGGCGGACGGTGGTCAGGGGCGGGTCGGTCTGTTCGGCGACGGGCAGCATGTCGTCGAAGCCCACCACCGCCACGTCGTCCGGCACCCGGCGCCCGCGCTCGCGCAGCACCCGCAGGGCACCGGCGGCGGTGAGGTCGTTGGCCGCGAACACGGCGTCCAGGTCCGGGCAGCGGTCGAGCAGTTCCCGCATCGCCCGTTCGCCGCCGCCGGGGGTGAAGTCGCCGTGCGCGACCAGCCCCGGGTCGGCGCCGGCCCGGACGTCGCGGAAGCCGGCCAGCCGGTCGGCGGCGGAGGTCTGGTCGAGCGGGCCGGTGATGTGCGCGATCCGGGTGCGGCCGAGGGCGGCCAGGTGGCGGACGGCCGCGCGGGCGCCGCCGCGGTTGTCGCTGTCGACGTACACCACGTCGTCCCCGTCGTCCTCCCAGTCGGGGCGCCCGCCGAACACCGTCGGCACCCCGGCCCCGCGCACGAGGCCGGGCAGCGGGTCGTGGAGGTGCAGGGAGAAGACGAGGGCGCCGTCGACGTGCCCGCCGGCCAGATAGCGGCCGACCCGGGCGTGGTCTTCGCGGCCCTCGGTGAGCAGGAGCACCAACTGGTTGTCGTGGGCCGTCAGTTCCTTGCTGATGCCGCGCAACTGCTGGGCGAAGTAGGGGTCGGCGAAGACCCGGGTCTCCGGCTCGGCGGCGACGACGGCGACGGCGTCGTGCCGTCGGGTCACCAGGCTGCGGGCGGCCTGGTTGGGCACGTAGCCGAGTTCCTCCACCGCGCGCCGGACCCGCTCGGCCAGCGCGTCGCGCACCCCGTGCGCCCCGTTGACCACGCGGGACACGGTGGCCCGCGAGACCCCGGCCCGCTCGGCCACGGCCTCCAGCGTGGGGCGGGGCACTGTCTCGCTCACTCGATGGCTCCTCGTCGGGGGGGGGGGGCGGCGGGAATCGCCGCGGCCCCCCGAGGGGTGGGTGCGGGGGGGGGGCCGCCGAGGGGGGGGTGGGGGGGGGGAGA
>NZ_JBHYJX010000003.1:162149-264241 GCF_042740985.1 Streptomyces sp. NPDC058985
GCCCTGCGCCGCGGCGCTGTGGGGGGGGGTGCCGCCCTTCTCGCTGGAGTGGTGCTGCCGGGGGCGGCCCGGTCCCCCCCCCCCCCCCCCCCCCCCCCGGACGGGGAGAGGACGCTCGGGGCGGCCCTCAGTGGTGGTGCTCGGGGGCCTTCTCGGTCTGCTCGGGGGCCTTCGCCGTCTGCTCGCCGCCCCCGTGGGCGTGCTCGTGCGGGTCGTACCCCGGGATGGTGCCGTCGGTCTTCTTCACCAGGAACAGCCCCACCATCCCCATGTCGGAGTGGCTCTGCACGTGGCAGTGGTACATCCACGCGCCGGCGCCCACCCCCTCCCCCGCGATGATCTGGAAGCCGAAGGAGTCCGCCGGGCCGGTGATCTTGTTGTCGATGACCTGGGTGGGGTCGTCGGGGCCGGTGAGCATGCCGGTGCGGTTGTCGGCCCAGCGGTGACCGTGCATGTGGAAGGTGTGGTAGTACTCGCCGTGCGTGATCATGACGATCTCGACGCGATCGCCCACGGTGGCCTCGAAGTCGGGGCCGGTGTGGGGCTTCTGGTTGTTGATGAGCATGTCGTTGAAGACGATGGTGTGCGTGGCGTCCGGCAGCACGTCGCCCTTGCGGCGCACGATCACCGGTCCGTAGAGGCCGTTGCGGATGCCGCCCGTGCCGTGCTCGGTGCCGACGACGTGGTCGTGGTAGTGCCAGTAGCCGGCGCTGCCCGAGCGCCAGGTGCCGTCCGCGCGGCGGCCCGGCTTGTGGGTGCGCCAGGTGTAGGTGCGGGTGCCGCCCGGCTCGACGTCGCTCTTGTTCATCGCGGTGCCGTCGCTGGAGATCTCGTAGTCCAGGCCGTGCACGTGGAGGCTGGCGCGGACGTCCATGGTGTTGGTGAACTCGATGTGCAGCGTGTCGCCCTCGTTCAGCTCGATCAGCGGTCCGGGGACGGACGCCTTGCCCTTCTCGAAGCCGTAGCCCATCTGACCGTCCGGCAGCTTCTCGGCGTACATCTTGATGTGTCTCACCTCGCCCCCGGCCGGCGCCGTCTTCGCGGCGACCGCCTTGGCCCGACCGGTGGCGCCCGCGGTCTCCGGGGCGATGGACAACGATGTCGCGACGGCCGCGCCGCCCAGCAGTACCCGTCGGTTGAAGCCTCGTCTGTCCATGCCGAACTCCCCACGCTGTTACGGAATTTGCGGAGCCGTAGTACTGATTGGCTGTGATGAGCCTGTGGGACCGTACCGGTTGACGCCGCGTTTATCCACACTCAGGACAAAGTTCGTTGGATCCCGGTCATACCTATTGGCGAACCACGCAAAGAGGTCTAGCTTCCTTGGCGCTGCTGCCGTGACCGAGGAGATGCCCATGCCCTTGAGAGGGTTGAGCGCGAGAAGAAGAGGATGGGCGGCGTTCGCCACCGCCGGCTTCGTCGCCGCGGGACTGCTGGCTGGCCCGACGGCCAGCGCACGTCCGGCGCCGGACCCGTCCCTGACAACGATGTCGATCAAGTCGCCCCCGGGTGGCTCCAACGTGCGTGTGCTGCTGTTCTACGGTTCCGCCGCGTCCGGCGACGAGTCGCCGGTCGTGAACGCGGGGATCGCGGCCATCGAGCGGATCGGGCAGTCCGGCCCGGCGAACGAGCGCTTCACGGTCGAGGCGACGGACAACGCCTCGGTCTTCACCAACGAGAAGAAGCTGGGCCGCTTCAACGCGATCGTGTTCCTGACCGGGGGCGGCGACGTCCTCGATCCGGCGCAGGAGGCGGGCCTGGAGGCGTACATGGAGGCCGGCGGCGGATTCGTCGGCGTCCACGACGCGGCCCGCGCGGAGCCGTACTCGGACTGGTTCACCGGTCTGGTCGGCGCCCGCCCGGCGGCCTCCAGCCCCACCAAGGTCCAGCGGGCCACCGTCGAGGTCGGCGACCGGCGTCATCCGGCCACCAAGGACCTGCCGGCGGAGTGGAAGCGGCCGGACGAGTGGCTCAACTGGCAGCAGAACCCGTCCGGTGACGTGCACACCGTCGCCCGGGTGCGCGAGTCGACGTACGCGCCCGGGGAGAGCGCCAACGGCTGGGACCACCCGGTCAGCTGGTGCCGGGACTACGACGGCGGCCGGTCCTTCTACACCGGCATGGGCGGCACGGTGTCGTCGTACGACGAGACGGAGTTCCGCGCGCACCTGCGCGGCGCCCTGCTGTGGACGTCGCGGCTGTCGCAGGCCGACTGCAAGGCCACCATCACCGGCAACTACAAGGCCGAGCGGCTGACCCAGCCCAACCAGCCGGGCCAGAACGACCAGATCGGCGAACCGCACGGCCTGGTCACCGCGCCCGACGGGCGGGTGTTCTACATCGGCCGCGGCGGTGCCGACTCCTCCCAGCCGGTGATCACCGACTGGAACAACCCCGACATCGGCAAGGGCAAGGGCGAGATCCACGTCTACGACCCGAAGACCAAGAAGGTCACCCTCGCCGGTGCCCTGACCGTCTTCGGCAACAAGGGCGGCGGCGACGAGCTGGTCAAGGTCGAGGAGGGCCTGCTCGGCATCGAGCTGGACCCCGCCTTCGCCGAGAACGGCTGGGTGTACCTGCACTACACGCCGCACTCCGAGATCAACCGCGACACCCACATGGCCGAGCGGCGCGTCTCGCGCTTCACCCTGGACCAGGCGACCAACAAGCTGGACCTGGGCAGCGAGAAGGTGCTGCTGAAGTGGCCGGTGCAGATCCACAGCTGCTGCCACGCGGGCGGCGGGATGGCCTGGGACTCCAAGGGGAACCTGTACATCGCCACCGGTGACAACAACTCCAGTGGCTTCAGCGACGGTTACTCCGGCAACAACCCGCAGCCCAACTTCAAGGGCGTCTCCTTCGCGGACGCGCGCCGCACCGCGGGCAACACCAACAACCTCAACGGCAAGATCCTGCGCATCCACCCGGAGCCGGACGGGACCTACACGCTCCCCGAGGGCAACCTGTTCACCGGCGAGGAGACCGCCGAGGGCGGCGGCAAGACGCGCGGCGAGATCTACGTGATGGGCGTCCGCAACCCGGCGCGCATCTCCGTCGACAAGGCCACCGACACCCTCTACGCCGGCTGGGTCGGCCCGGACGCCGGCGCCCCCTCGACGACGTGGGGCCCGGCGAAGTACGACACGTTCGCCACCATCACCAAGGCGAGCAACCGGGGCTGGCCGTACTGCATGGGCAACAAGCAGCCGTACCGGGACCGGAACCTGCCGGACCCGTCGAAGCCGCTGGGCTGGTACGACTGCGACGCCCCGAAGAACGAGTCGCCGAACAACGACGGCCTGGTCAACCTGCCGCCGGTGACCGGCAACAACATCTGGTACTCGCCGCAGGGCGGCGGCCCCGACTTCCCGCGCGACGAGAACGGCATCCCGTCGTACGAGCAGGACGAGGCCACCTACCGGCTGCCCTGGCTCAAGGGCGGCGGCCAGGCCGCGATGAACGGCCCGGTCTACCGCTACGACGCGGACAGCACCAGTGCCACCAAGTGGCCCGCGTACTGGGACGGCAAGTGGTTCGTCGGTGACTTCTACGACTCCGACCAGCCGCGCAACGCGGTGCTGATGGACCCGAAGACCCAGGGCGACGGCGGTCTGCCGGTGCACTCGGAGTCCCTGAAGAAGATCGTGCCGATCGGCAACGACGGCATCAAGAACCTGATGGGCTGGAAGTTCGGCCCCGACGGCGCGCTGTACGTCCTGGACTACGGGCGCGGCTTCTTCACCTCGGACGCCAAGTCGGCCCTGTGGCGCGTCACCTACGAGGGCGGCGGGCCGACGCCGGCCGCCGGACAACTGGCCAGGGGGACCGAGTGATACGCCAGCGAAGAATGTGGGCCGCGCTGCTGGCGGGCCTGCTGATGATGCTCGGACTGCAGACGGCGTCCGCCCAGGACGGGCGGCCGGCGCCGCGCGCCGAGGCGGCCGACCAGGTCCTGACCTGGACCGCCGGCAACGACATCGACAAGTACACGTCCGCGCCGGAGACGGCGGTGGCCGGACCGGCCACGATCGTCTTCGAGAACAGTGAGGCCACCGGCAACACCACCGGCATGCCGCACACGCTGACCTTCATCACCAGCGACCCGGAGTACAACAGCGACGTCCAGCTGAACATCCTCGCCAACCCGGGCGATGCCCAGGGCGGCAAGCACACGGCCGAGGTCACCCTGACCCCGGGCACGTACAAGTACCACTGCACGATCCCCGGGCACGGCCAGATGACGGGCGTGCTCACCGTGACCGAGGGAGGCGGTGGCGACGACACCACCGCGCCCGAGACCTCGGCCGAGGTGGGCGGCACGCAGAACGCCGACGGGGAGTACGTCGGTTCGGCGAGCGTGACCGTCGCCGCCACCGACGAGGCCGGCGGCTCGGGCGTCGACCGGGTCGAGTACGCGATCGGCGCCGACGGCGCCTGGCAGCCGTACACCACGCCGGTCGTGGTCGACCAGGTCGGCGACCACACGGTGCGCTACCGGGCGTTCGACAAGGCGGGCAACGCGGCCGCCGAGAAGAGCGTCGACTTCACGGTGGCCGCCCCCGACACCGACGACACGGCCCCGCCGGAGACCTCGGCGACGGTCAGCGGTGAGAAGAACCCCGACGGCGCCTACATCGACATGGCGACGGTGACCGTCACCGCCTCCGACACCGGTTCCGGCGTCAACACCATCGAGTACGCCGTCGGTGACGGCGCCTGGCAGGCGTACAGCGCGCCCGTCATGGTGCACGAGGCCGGCGAGCACACGGTCCGTTACCGGGCCACCGACAAGGCGGGCAACGTCGCCGCGGAGAAGAGCGTCGCCTTCACCGTGGTCGCCGCTCCCCCGCAGGACACCACCCCGCCGGTGACCGGCGCGACCGTGGACGGCACCAAGAACTCCGCCGGCGCGTACGTCGGCAGCGCGAAGGTGACCGTCAGCGCCACGGACGAGGGCGGCTCCGGCGTCGCCGGTGTCGAGTACTCGCTGGACGCCGGGCCCTACCTGGCGTACACCGACCCCGTGGTCGTCGACCGCGTCGGACGGCACACCGTGGCGTACCGGGCGAGCGACGAGGCCGGCAACACCTCCGAGCCGGTGACCGTGAGCTTCACGGTGGTGGCGGGCCAGGTTCCGGGGCCGCCCTGCCCGGAGTTCGACGAGCGCCAGACGGTGATCGTCGGCACGGTGGACACCGGGGTGCCGAACCGGGTCACCAACAACCGGTGCCGGATCAACGAGATGATCGAGGACGAGAGGGAGTGGTCGTCGCAGCAGCTCTTCCTCAAGCACGTGCGCGAGGTGCTGGACACCCTCCGGGACGAGGGGGTCGTCGACCGCCGCGAGGTCAAGGCGGTCAACAAGGCCGCGCGTCAGTCCGGGATCGGCAAGCCCGGCCAGACGGATGGCTACCGCACCATCCTCGACGGCACCCAGGCCTCCTTCGCCAAGTGGCAGCAGGTGGGCGGCGGTTCGTTCGGGCTGAACGCGGACGGGTCGATCACCTCCAGCACCACCACGCCCGGCATGGGCATGCTGTGGTTCCCCGAGCGCAAGTACGGTGACTTCTCGCTGAAGCTCCAGTGGCGGGACGACGCGGCGGGGACCGCCAACACCAACGGCGGCGTGTTCGTGCGCTTCCCGCAGGTGCACGACCACCCGGAGGAGTCCCGGCCGGAGTGGGTCGCCATCAAGTACGGCCACGAGGTGCAGGTCTTCGACGGCCCCACCGGCGACATGTACAAGACCGGCTCGCTCTACGGCTTCGACCGGGTGGGTCTGGCCGGCGCGGGGGTGACGGAGAAGGGCACCTGGAACGACTACGAGATCCGCGTGGTCGACCAGCACTACTCCGTCTTCCGCAACGGCGTGCTGATCAACGAGTTCGACAACACCGGCGGCCAGGACTTCACCCCGCCGCGCTCGGACGACCCGGGCACGGACGGACGGCGGTTCGCCTCCGGTTACGTCGGACTCCAGGTGCACGGCACGACGGACGTCGTCTCGTACCGGGACGTCCGGATCAAGGAGCTGTAGGCCCGTCCGGGCCGGGAGCGTGCTTCCTGGCCCGGCTCGGCTGTACCCGGCTGGGCTCCCCCGGCATCTTCGGATACTCGGGCGGGTACGGCAGGTCGCCGAGCCCGTGGTCGTGCTCGTCCTTCGTCGCCAGTTCCAGCAGGGCGTCGAGGGAGTACCGATGGTCGTCCATGCCCGCGTGCACGTCGCCGAGTTCGGCGAAGCGCGCGGGCATGGTCGTGATGTCGAAGTCCTGCGGGTGCGCGACGCCCACCTCGTCCCAGGTCAGCGGGGCGGAGACCGGGGCGTTCGGGCGGGGGCGCACCGAGTAGGCGGAGGCGATGGTGCGGTCGCGGGCGGTCTGGTTGTAGTCGATGAAGATACGCTCGCCGCGCTCCTCCTTCCACCACTTGATGGTCACCCGGTCCGGCATCCGCCTCTCCATCTCCCGGCCGACGGCGATGGCGGCGCGCCGCACCTGGGTGAAGGTCCAGCGCGGCTCGATCGGCACGAAGACGTGGATGCCGCGCCCGCCCGAGGTCTTGGGCCAGCCGCGCAGTCCGCCGAACTCCTCCAGTACCGCGCGCAGTTCGTGGGCGGCGCGGGCGGTGTCGTCGTAGTCGGTGCCGGGCTGCGGGTCGAGGTCGACGCGGAGTTCGTCGGGGTGGTCGACGTCGGCGCGCCGCACCGGCCAGGGGTGGAAGGTGAGGGTGCCGTACTGGGCGGCCCACAGGACCGCCGCCTCCTCGGTGGGGCACATCTCGTCGGCGCTGCGCCCGCTGGGGAAGGTGATGTGCGCGGTCGGGATCCAGTCGGGCATGCCCTTGGGCGCGCGCTTCTGGTAGAACCACTCGCCGCCGACCCCGTCCGGGTAGCGCTGCAGGGTCGTGGGGCGGTCGCGCAGGGCGCGCAGGATGCCGGGGGCCACCGCCTGGTAGTACCGGGCGACGTCGAGCTTGGTGTAGCCGCGTTCCGGGAAGAACACCTTGCCGGGGCTGGACAGCCGCACGGTCCGGCCACCCGCCTCCAGTTCCACCGCTTCCGCCATGCGAGCCACGGTAGGCGCAGGGGGTGCGCTTCGCATATCAGGCGGGGGCCGCGCGCCGCTCATAGAGTCGGAGCATGCATCTTCCCGTCATGCCTCCCGTGAAGCCGATGCTCGCCAAGTCCGTGGCGAAGATCCCGGCGGGGATGCACTACGAGGCCAAGTGGGACGGGTTCCGGGCGATCGTGTTCCGGGACGGGGACGAGGTGGAACTGGGGAGCCGTACCGGTAAGCCGTTGACCAGGTATTTCCCGGAGCTGGTGGCGGCGGTGCGGGAGCAATTGCCCCAGCGGTGCGTGGTGGACGGGGAGATCGTGATCGCGCGGGAGGGGCATCTGGACTTCGACGCGCTGACGGAGCGGATCCATCCGGCGGACTCGCGGGTGCGGACGCTGGCCGAGCGGACGCCCGCCTCCCTGGTCGCCTTCGACCTGCTGGCCCTGGACGACGAGTCACTGCTCGACGTGGGACTGGCCGACCGGCGGGCGCTGCTGGTCCGGGCGTTGGAGGGGGTCACGCCGCCCGTGCACGTGGCGCCGGCGACGGACGACATCGAGGTGGCCCGGCAGTGGTTCGAGCAGTACGAGGGCGCGGGGCTCGACGGGGTCGTCGCCAAGCCGCTGGACGGGCGCTACCGGCAGGACGAGCGGGCGATGTACAAGATCAAGCACGAGCGCACGGCGGACGTCGTCGTCGCCGGTTACCGGCTGCACAAGAGCGGACCCGTGGTCGGTTCGCTGCTCCTCGGTCTGTACGACGGCCGGGGTGTGCTCCAGCACGTCGGGGTGAGCGCGGCCTTCACCATGAAGCGCCGGGCCGAGCTGGTGGAGGAGCTGGAGCCGCTGCGCATGGACGACGCACAGGGCCATCCGTGGGCCGCCTGGGCCGAGGAGTCGGCGCACGAGGGGGCCCGGCTGCCGGGCGCACCGAGCCGGTGGTCGGGCAAGAAGGACCTGTCCTGGGTGCCGCTCAGGCCGGAGCGGGTCGTCGAGGTGGCGTACGACCACATGGAGAACGGGGCGCGCTTCCGGCACACGGCCCGCTTCCGCCGCTGGCGCCCGGACCGGACGCCCGAGAGCTGCACCTACACCCAGCTGGAGGAGCCGGTCCGCTACGACCTCGCGGAGATCCTCGGCGGACCGTGAGGGCTCCTCCTTGGCGACCTGGGCTCACGGCTTCATGAGCACCTTGACCGCGCCGTCCTGCTTCTTCTGGAACATCTCGTACGCGTGCGGTGCGTCCGCCAGCGGCACCCGGTGGGTGGCGAAGTCGTCGACGCCGAGCGGGTCCTCGTCGGTGAGGTGGGGGATGATCTCGTCGCTCCAGCGGCGGACGTTGGCCTGTCCCATGCGCAGCTGGATCTGCTTGTCGAACATGGTCAGCAGGGGCATCGGGTCGGCCATGCCGCCGTACACGCCGGACAGCGAGATGGTGCCGCCGCGGCGGACCAGGTCGATCGCGGTGTACAGGGCGCTGAGCCGGTCGACGCTGAACCGCTCCGCGAGCGGGCCGCTGAGGGACCGGGGCATCACCGCGGCGGCCTGCTGGACCAGCTTGGCCACGGTCCCGCCGTGCGCCTCGGTGCCGACCGCGTCGATCACGGCGTCGGGACCGCGGCCGCCGGTCTCCTCGTGCACCGCGGCGACCAGCTCCTTCTCGCTGTCGAAGGCCTGCAGGTCGAAGGTCTCCACGCCCCGCTCGCGGGCGCGCCGCAGCCGCTCCGGCACGAGGTCCACGCCGAACACCCGGCCGGCGCCCTTGAGCAGCGCGATCCGGCAGGCCATGTCGCCGATCGGGCCGAGGCCGAGCACGGCAATGCTGCCGCCCTTGGGTATGTCTGCGTACGCGACCGCCTGCCAGGCGGTGGGCAGCACGTCGGAGAGGTAGACGAAGCGGTCGTCGGCCGGGCCTTCGGGCACCTTGATCGGCCCGAACTGGGCCTGCGGTACGCGCAGGTACTCGGCCTGGCCGCCGGGCACCGCCCCGTACAGCCGGGTGTAGCCGAACAGCGGGGCGCCCATGCCCTCGCCGGTGACCTGGGTGGTCTCGCACTGGGTCGGCAGGCCGCTGCCGCACATGTAGCAGTGCCCGCACGCGATCTGGAACGGCACCACGACCCGGTCGCCCGGCTTCAGGCCGGTCACCTCGGGGCCGACCTCCTCGACGATGCCCATCGGCTCGTGGCCGAGGATGTCGCCCGGTGTCATGAACGGCGTGAGTACTTCGTAGAGGTGCAGGTCGGAGCCGCACAGCCCCGAGGAGGTGACGCGGATGACCGCGTCGGTCGGTTCCTCGATCCGCGGGTCGGGCACCTCCTCGACCCGGACGTCCCGCTTGCCCTGCCATGTCAGTGCCTTCATCGCCCGGGCTCCCTCCGTGGCCGTGCACTCGCGCTTCTGCGTCCCGGCCGGGTACCCGGAGCCCTCGTCGCTGAACCGGCCGCGGTTTCGGCCGAACAGCGGATTATCTGCCTCGTTCCGTGTGCCCTGTCGGATTCGATCAGGTATGGCACTAAATGCTGCAAGAGGCGCACAATCAATGACACGGGATGGGCGGACGGATGGTCGGGATGCGACGAGGGACGCACGGACGGAGCCCGCGCGGACGGGGCACGCGCGAGGGGCGCACGCACGGGGCACGCGGTGCCGCGCTGGTGACCGTGGCGGCGGCCGTCGCGCTGGCCGCGGGCTGCACGGCCGGGCCGGGCGGCAAGGACAACGGACGGGCGCCGGAGCCGGAGCGGTCGCACACCTCGGCGCCGGCGAGCACCGGCCCGGTGCTCGCCGTGAAGGTCGACAACGCGCCCGAGGCCCGGCCCCAGACCGGCCTGGACGCCGCGGACGTCGTCTACGCGGAGCCGGTGGAGGGCGGGCTGAGCCGCCTGATGGCGCTCTACGCGACCCGGCTGCCCGAGGAGGTCGGGCCGGTGCGCAGCGCCCGGGAGTCCGACCTGGAGCTGCTGCGCCAGTTCGACCGGCCGACGCTGGCGTTCTCCGGCGCCCAGAGCAAGCTGCTGCCGCTCATCGGGAAGGCTCCGCTGCGCGCCGTCACACCGGGCGACGCACCCGGCGCCTACGTCCGCGACGACGGCCGGCAGGCCCCGCACAACCTCTACCTGCACCCCGGCGAGCTGCCGGCCGAGCCCGCGGGCGCCAAAGCCCTCACCACGGGGTTCACCTTCGGCGAGGCACCCGAGGGCGGCCGGACGGAGTCGTCCCGCACGGTGCGCTACCCGGCCACGAGCTTCACCTTCACCTGGTCGGAGAGCCGGGACCGGTGGCTGGTCTCCCTGGACGGCTCACCGGCCGACGGGGCCGACGGCGAGCGCCCGGCGCCGGCCACGGTCGTCGTGCAGCACGTGACGGTGCGCGACTCCGCCTTCCGCGACTTCCGCGGCAGCAACTCCCCCTACGTCGAGTCGGTGGGCTCGGGCCGCGCGGAGGTGCTGCGCGACGGCCGGACGTACGACGCCACCTGGACGCGCGGCTCGGCCGCCGACGGCACGACGTTCACCACCCGCGACGGCGCCGCGCTGAACTTCGCCGCGGGCCAGGTGTGGGTGGTCTTCGCGGGCGGCTCCTGAGCCGTCGGCCCCGCGTCAGCCCGGCACCCCGGACGGCTCCGGGTTGCGCAGTCCCTCGGCGGCGTCCGCGACCCGGCGGACCAGGTCGAAGAACGCGGTCCGCTCGTCGGGCGAGAGCGGGGCGAGGAACACCTGGTTCATCCGGGCGACCCGCACGCTCAGCCTGCGGTGGACGCGCAGCCCCTCGTCGGTCAGCCGGAGCAGGAAGCGGCGGCCGTCCTGCTGGTCGCGGACCTTGTCGAGCAGCCCGCGGCGGCCCAGCCGGCTGATCACCTCGGCGATGGTGGAGCGGTCCAGGCCCACCCGCTCCCCCACCGTGCGCTGGTCCAGGCCGGGCTCGGCGACGAGGGCGTTCAGGACGGCGAACTGCGGCGAGGTGGTCTCCTCGGAGACCATCGTGTTCCAGAGCAGGTAGTGCGCCTGCTGGAGCCGCCGGGCCAGGTGTCCGGGATGGGTGGTCAGGTCGACCGCTGCCATGCGCTCTCCCGTAGTCATTTCGTCGGTGTACTGACGATACCCCGGCCTGCCGCGAACCGCCGGACACCTCAGCAAGCGGTCTACCGGGCACTTTTCCAGCTCTTGACGCCTCGGCCGGTCGATGGCAGCGTGTTGAGCACCTCGCTGAAATACTCAGTGCCCTGATTAATTTGCGTCAGAGATGGGGCTTCTCGGATGGACAAGGTGGTGGCCACGGCCGGTGGGGCGGTGGCCGACGTGCCCGACGGCGCGTCGCTCGCGGTGGGCGGCTTCGGGCTGAGCGGTGTGCCGAACGTACTGATCCAGGCGCTGTACGAGCGCGGCACCGACGGCCTGTCGGTGGTCTCCAACAACTGCGGGGCGATGGAGTCCGGTCTCGCGGTGCTGCTGGCCGCCGGCCGGATCGCCCGTGTGACGGGGTCCTACATCGGCGCGAACAAGGAGTTCGCGCGCCAGTACCTCGGCGGGGAGCTGGAGGTGGAGATGATCCCGCAGGGCACGCTGGCCGAGCGGCTGCGGGCCGGCGGCGCCGGGATCCCCGCGTTCTACACCCCCGCCGGCGTCGGCACCCAGGTGGCCGACGGCGGTCTGCCCTGGCGCTACGACGGCGACGGCGGGGTCGCGCTGGCCTCCCCGCCCAAGGAGGTCCGCGAGTTCGACGGGACCGAGTACGTGCTGGAGCGCGGCATCCGTACCGACTTCGCGCTGGTGCGGGCGGCCAGGGGCGACCGGCACGGGAACCTGGTGTTCGCCAAGTCGTCCCGGAACTTCAACCCGCTGGCCGCGATGGCCGGACGGGTGACGATCGCGGAGGTGGAGGAGCTGGTGGAGCCCGGCGGGATCGACCCGGACGAAGTGCATCTGCCCGGCATCTTCGTGCAGCGCGTGGTGGCGCTGACGGCGGAGCAGGCGGCGGAGAAGAAGATCGAGCGGCGGACGGTGAGTTCCTGATGGCCTGGACGCGTGAGGAGATGGCCGCGCGGGCGGCGCGGGAGCTGAAGGACGGCCAGTACGTCAATCTCGGCATCGGCCTGCCGACACTGATCCCCAACCACCTCCCCGAGGGCGTCGAGGTCACCTTGGAGTCGGAGAACGGCATCCTCGGCACCGGCCGCTACCCGACCGAGGCCGAGGTGGACCCCGATCTGATCAACGCGGGCAAGGAGACGGTGACGGTGCTGCCGGGCGCCGCCTTCTTCGACTCCGCGCTGTCCTTCGGCATGATCCGGGGCGGGCACATCGACGTCGCCGTGCTGGGGGCCATGCAGGTGTCGGCGGGCGGGGACCTGGCCAACTGGGCCGTCCCGGGCAAGATGATCACCGGGATAGGCGGGGCGATGGACCTGGTCCACGGGGCCCGCACCGTGATCGTGGTGATGACCCACACCGCCAAGGACGGCTCGCCCAAGATCCTCCAGGAGTGCGCGCTGCCCCTCACCGGGAAGGCGTGCGTGGACCGGATCATCACCGACCTCGGCGTCCTCGACGTCACCCCCGACGGTCTGGTCCTGGCCGAGACCGCGCCGGGCGTGAGCGTCGAGGAGATCACCGCCCGGACCGATGCCGCGCTCGTCGTCGCGGAGGAGGCGAAGTGAAGGACGTCTACGTCGTCGACGCGGTCCGCACCCCGTTCGGCAAGTACAACGGCGGGCTGGCGGGCGTGCGCCCCGACGATCTGGCCGCGCACGCGATCCGCGGACTCCTCGCCCGCACCCCGGCCCTGGACCCGTCCCGGATCGAGGACGTCTACCTGGGCAACGCCAACGGCGCCGGCGAGGAGAACCGCAACGTCGCGCGGATGGCCGCCCTCCTGGCCGGCCTGCCCACCAGCGTCCCCGGCGTCACCGTGAACCGGCTGTGCGCCTCCGGGCTCGAAGCCGTCGTCCAGGCCGCGCGCGCCATCGCCGTCGGCGACGCCTCGATCGCCCTCGCGGGCGGGGTGGAGTCGATGACCCGGGCGCCGTACGTCCTGCCCAAGTCGGACCGGCCCTTCCCCGCCGGGCACACCGAGCTGTACTCGACCACCCTGGGCTGGCGCATGGTCAACCCGAGGATGGACCCGCAGTGGACGATCCCGCTCGGGGAGTCGGCGGAGCTGATCGCCGACAAGCACGGGATCACGCGCGAGCGGCAGGACGCGTACGCGCTCGCCTCCCACCACAAGGCCGCCCGCGCCCAGGCGGACGGCCTGTTCGACGCCGAGCTCGCGCCCGTCCCGGTGGAGCGGCGCAAGGGCGGCCCCGTGGACTTCGCCGCCGACGAGTGCGTACGCCCGACCGCCTCGCTGGAGGCGATGGCCAAGCTCAAGCCGTCGTTCCGGAAGACCGACGGCAG
This sequence comes from Streptomyces sp. NPDC058985, assembly GCF_042740985.1. NCBI lineage: Bacteria > Bacillati > Actinomycetota > Actinomycetes > Kitasatosporales > Streptomycetaceae > Streptomyces > Streptomyces sp. NPDC058985. The sequence continues at coordinate 175,605 of NZ_JBHYJX010000003.1, forward strand.
GGTCACCGCGGGCAACGCCTCGCCGCTCAACGACGGCGCGGCGGCCCTGCTCCTCACCGACGCGGAGGGCCTGAGGGCCACCGGCCGCGAACCGCTCGCCCGGATCTCCGCCACCGGCGTCTCGGCGACCGACCCGCACTACTTCGGTCTCGCCCCCGTCGAAGCCGTGCACCGCGCCCTGGCCAAGGCCGGGCGCACCTTCGCCGACCTGGACGTCCTCGAACTCAACGAGGCCTTCGCCGCCCAGGTGCTCGGCTGCGCGGCCGAGTGGCCGGAGTTCGACCCCGCGATCCTCAACCCCCAGGGCGGAGCCATCGCGCTGGGCCACCCGCTGGGCGCCTCCGGTGCCCGCCTCGCCGGGACCGTCGCCCACCAGCTGGCCCGCAAGGGCGGCGGCACCGGCGTCGCCACCCTCTGCATCGGTGTCGGCCAGGGCCTGGCCCTCGTCCTCGACCGCTAAGCCCCTGTCACCCACGGGAATCCCCATGCCTCTCACCCAGCACGACATCGACGCGGAGATCGCGGCCGAACACGCCGCGTACGAGAAGCGGGTCGCCGACGGCGCGCCCGTCGAGCACCACCCGCGCCGCGACTACGCCCCGTACCGCTCCTCGGTGCTGCGCCACCCGAAGCAGCCGCCGATCGCGATCGACGTCCGCCAGGACCCGGAGCTGGTGGAGCTGTCCTCCCCGGCCTTCGGCCAGCGGGACCTCACCGGGATCGACAACGACCTGACCCGGCAGCACACCGGCGAGCCGGTCGGCGAGCGCATCACCGTCTCGGGCCGGCTCCTCGACCGCGACGGCAGGCCCGTGCGCGGCCAGCTCGTGGAGATCTGGCAGGCCAACTCGGCGGGACGGTACGCGCACCAGCGCGAGCAGCACGACGCGCCGCTGGACCCGAACTTCACCGGGGTGGGCCGCACCCTCTCCGACGACGACGGCCGCTACCGATTCACCACCGTGCAGCCCGGCCCCTACCCGTGGCGCAACCACGTCAACGCCTGGCGTCCGGCGCACATCCACTTCTCGGTGTTCGGGTCCGCGTTCACCCAGCGGCTCGTGACGCAGATGTACTTCCCGAACGACCCGCTGTTCCCGTACGACCCGATCCTCCAGTCCGTGACCGACGACGCCGCCCGGCAGCGGCTGATCGCGACGTACGACCACGACCTGTCCGTGCCCGAGTTCTCGCTCGGCTACCACTGGGACATCGTGCTCGACGGCCCGAACGCCACCTGGATCGAAGAAGGACGCTGACCCCCATGACGAAGATCGACACCAGCGAGCCGGGGCAGGTCCTGCCCACTCCGTCGCACACGGTCGGCCCGTTCTACGGGTACGCGCTGCCCTTCCCCGGCGGCGAGGACATCGCGCCGGCCGGCCATCCGGACACGATCACCGTGCACGGGTACGTGTACGACGGGGAGGGCGCCCCGCTGCCGGACGCGCTCGTGGAGCTGTGGGGTCCGGACACCGAGGGCAGGACACCGACCGCCGACGGCTCCATGCGGCGCGACCCCGCCTCCGGCGGCTTCCTGGGCCGCAACGGGGTGGAGTTCACCGGCTTCGGCCGGATCCAGACCGATGCGAACGGCCACTGGTACGCGCGGACACTGCGGCCCGGGGCACGCGGGCGGAGCGCGCCCTGCGTCAGCGTGTGCGTCTTCGCGCGCGGACTCCTCGTGCACCTGTACACCCGGATCTACCTGCCGGACGACCAGGCGCTGCTCGCCGCCGACCCGCTGCTGGCCCGGGTGCCGAAGGAGCGCCGCGACACGCTGGTCGCGGTGGACGAGGGCCGCGGGACGTACCGTTTCGACATCCGCCTTCAGGGCGAGGGCGAGACGGTCTTCCTGGAGTTCCAGTGACATCACCCGCGGATCCCGCAGACGTCGGCACGAGCCTGCTCGCCCCCGGCCGGGCGGGCTCGCCGGCCGGGGCGGCGACCGGCGACCACGCGTACCTGCGGGCCCTGCTGGACGCCGAGGCGGCCCTGACCCGCGCCCAGGCCGCGCTGGGCCTTGCACCCGCCGCGGCGGCGGCCGCGGTGACGGAGGCCGCCGGTGATCCGGCCCGGTTCGACGTGCGCTCCCTGGCCGAACGCGCCCGCGGCGGCGGAAACCCGGTCATCCCCCTGGTGGCCGACCTGACCGGGGCGGTCGGTGAGGAGTACGGGCCGTACGTCCACCGGGGTGCGACCAGCCAGGACATCATGGACACGGCGACGATGCTGGTCGCCGCCCGCACCCTGGACCTGCTGCTCCCGGACCTCACGCGTACGGAACGCGCGCTGGCCGTGCTGGCCGCCGAGCACCGGGACACGGCGATGCCGGGCCGGACGCTCACCCAGCACGCCGTACCGACGACCTTCGGGCTGAAGGCGGCCGGATGGCGCGCGTTGGTCCTGGACGCGCGCGACCGCGTCGCCGCCGTGCGCGACACCCTGCCCGCGCAGCTGGGCGGCGCGGCGGGCACCCTGGCCGCCTTCGGGGCGTACGGGGCGCCGGACCCGATGGCGCTCCCCGCCGCGTACGCCCGCGAACTGGGCCTGCGGGCACCGCTGCTGCCGTGGCACACGCTGCGCACCCCGGTCGCCGACCTGGCCGGTGCCCTCACCTTCACCGCGGGGGCCCTCGGAAAGATCGCCGCCGACGTGCTGACGCTCTCCCGCACCGAGATCGGCGAGGTCGCCGAGGGCGGGGGCGGCGGCTCCTCGGCGATGCCGCACAAGGCCAACCCCGTACGGTCCACGCTGATCACGGCGGCGGCCCGGCGCGCGCCGCAGCTCGCGGCGGTGCTGTACGGCTCGCTGACCGCCGGGGACGAGCGTCCGGCGGGCGCCTGGCACGCCGAGTGGGAGCCGCTGCGCGACCTGCTGCGGCTGGCGGGCGGCGCGGCCCGGGACACCGCCGAACTGGCCGAGGGGCTCCGGGTGCGGCCGGACGTGATGCGCGCGCACCTCGGCCTCACCCACGGGCTGATCGTGTCCGAGCGGCTCGCCGCCGAACTGACGCCGGTGCTCGGGCGGTCCCGCGCCAGGGCGCTGCTCACCGAGCTTGCGGCGCGCACGTATGCCGAGGACCGGACCCTGGGTGAACTGCTCGCCGAGGTGCCGGAGTTGCGGGACCTGGACCTCGACGCCCTCACCGATCCCGTCCGTTACACCGGCTCCGCGGGAGCCCTGACCGACCGTGCTCTGGAGCGACGTTGACCATGCTCGACCACCTGGCCGAAGGCCCTGCCTCCGCACCCCCGCTGCTGCTCGGGCCCTCGCTGGGCACCTCGTACGCCCTGTGGGACGCGGTGGCACCCGAGCTGTCCACGGGGCACCGGGTGATCCGCTGGGACCTGCCCGGGCACGGGGGTTCGGCGGCCGGCCTCATCGGGCCCGGCGCCACCGTCGGTGACCTCGCCGGGCTGGTGCTGGCCCTCGCCGACTCGCTCGGGGTGGAGCGGTTCGCCTACGCCGGGGTGTCGCTGGGCGGGGCGGTGGGCCTGCACCTGGCCGTGCACCATCCGGAGCGGGTGTCGTCGCTGGCGGTCGTCTGCTCGTCGGCGCACTTCAACGGTGCGAAGCCGTGGGAGGAGCGGGCCGCGCGGGTGCGCGCGGAGGGGCTGGCGCGGCTGGCGGACGGCGCGGACGCCCGGTGGTTCACCCCCGGGTTCACCGTGCCGCGACTGGTCCGGGACCACCGGGACGCCGACCCCGGTGCCTACGCCGCCTGCTGCGACGCGCTGGCCGCCTTCGACCTGCGGGACCGGCTCGGCGACATCACCGCGCCGACGCTGCTGATCGCCGGGCGCGAGGATCCGGCCACGCCGCCCGCGCATCTGCGGGAGATCGCCGACGCGGTGCCGGGCGCGACGCTGACGGAGATCCCCGGCGCCTCGCACCTGGCGCCCGCCGAACGTCCGGAGGCGGTGCTGACCGCCCTGCGGACGCACCTCGACGGCGACGCCCGGCGGGGCATGGCGGTACGGCGCGAGGTGCTGGGCGACGCGCACGTGGACCGGGCGCAGGCCCGCCAGTCCCCGTTCACCGCCCGCTTCCAGGACTTCATCTCGCGCTACGCGTGGGGCGAGATCTGGACCGACGAGACGCTGTCCCGGCGCGAGCGCAGCCTGGTCACGCTGACCGCGCTGGTCGCGCACGGCCACTACGAGGAGCTGGCCATGCACGTGCGGGCGGCCCGGCGCAACGGGCTGACGCCGGACGAGATCGGTGCGGTACTGCTCCAGACTGCGGTGTACTGCGGGGTGCCGGCGGCGAACTCGGCGTTCGCGACGGCCCAGCGGGTGCTGGCCGAGGAGGACGGCACCCCGGGCTGAGGCCCCCCGGCGGGGCGGGCCGTCAGCCCGCGTGCACCACCGCCAGCGCCTCGCGGGCCCGGGCCACCAGCCCGTCGGCGCCGCACGAGTCGGCCAGCGCCAGGCCCCGGTTCAGCTCGGCCGCCGAACGGGCCGCGATGCCGTACTCCACGCGGGCGGCGGCGTGTTCGTACTGGCAGGGCGAGGCCTCCAGGTAGGTGACGGCCTGGGCGGCGAGCCGGACCGCGCGCTGACCGGTCTCCAGCGCGGCGGCGCAGCGCAGGGCCTCTCCTATGGCAGTGTCCGTGCCGAAGCGCTCGGCCTGGCGGCGCGCGTCACTGGCCAGCCGGGCGGCGCGGCCGGGGTCCTCGGTGGCGAGGGCGCGGGCCAGTTCGGTCGCCCAGGGCACCACCACGGGGTTGTGCCGGCCGCGGGCGGCGGCGGCCTTCTCGGCGGCCTCCAGCTCTCCCACGCCCTCCTCGGTGCGGCCGGTCGCCAGCAGCAGCCGGCCGCGCACGGAGCGGGGGTCGGGCAGCACGATCGTCGACGGGTAGGGCGGGGCGAAGTCGTACTGGTCGGCGAGGGTGCGGGCCTCGGCGACATGGCCGCGGGCGAGCAGAGTGTCGATCAGGTTGCAGATCGCCGACCAGTACAACGGCAGTCCGCGGCCGACGCGTTCGGCGATGCGCAGGGATGCGCGCAGCGACGTCTCGGCCTCCCTGAGGCGTCCTCGCCTGCGGTGGCCGAGGCCGACGTAGGCGTGCGCGAGGGAGAGGTGACCGCCGCTCCAGCCCGCCGTCTCGTAGGCGCGCAGGGCCTCGGTGAACAGCGCCTCGGCGCGGTCGAGCCGGTCGGCGTATGCGTAGGAGCTGGCCAGCATCATGGGCAGTTCCAGGCCCCACTCGGTGTCGGTCCAGCCGAGCCCGGGTGCGAGGCGGCCGTTGACCAGGGCCCGGTCGCAGAGTTCGACGACCTCCTCGGCGCTCTCGCCGTGCGTCATGGCGTCGAAGCCGCGCAGGATGAGCAGGGCGCGTTCGGCGTTGTCGCGGCCGGTGCAGGTGGCGGCGAGTTCGGCCAGGCGGGCGGAGCGGCGGGGCGAGGACGTCTCGCCCGCGTGGATGCCCTCCCACATGTACTGGACGGCCTGGAGCCGCAGCCGCGCGGAGGGGTCCGGGTTGCGTGCGGCCTCCGCCTCGACGGTGCGGACGGCCTCCTCCAGCTGGTCGTTGTGGAGCAGCGCCTGGGAGAGCCGGAAGACGGCGTCGACGCGCTGCTCACCGTCGAGTCCCGGCATGGCGAGCGCGGTGCGCAGGTGGCCGATGGTGGTGGCGGGCGCGGTGAGGAGGGTGGCGCAGCCCAGCTCGAAGAGCACGCGCGCGTGGGTGTCGGGCAACGGCGGTTCCTGCAGCGCGCGTTCCAGGCAGCGGCGGGCCGCGTCCGGGGCGCCGACGGCCAGGTGTTCCCGGGCGGCTTCGCGCAGTTGCCCGACGACTTCCTGGTCGTCGTCGGGATAGACCTGGAGCAGGTGGCGGGAGGCGGCCGCGGCGCCGAGACCGGAGTCGGTGACCAGTTGGGCCGCTATGCCGTGCATCGCCGTGCGCAGCGCGTCGGGGATGGAGTTGTAGACGGCGGTGGCGATCAGCGGATGGACGAACTCCAGGTCCCCGTCGCCCGGTTGGCCGGGTGCGGGGTCGGCCGCGGCGAGGATGCGGGCGTCGGACAGCAGCTCGGCGCAGCGGGCGGCGTCGGCGCGGTCGAGGGTGGCGAGGCGGGCCACCATGTCGACGGTGATACCGCCGCCGAGGATGGCCGCGGCCCAGGCGAACCGGGTGGAGTCGACGCCGAGTTGTTCCAGGCGGGCGACGAGTCCGCCGCCCCGCGCGGAGCGGTTCAGGGCGCGCAGCTCGGCGGCCTCCGCCTCGACCGGCTGCAGCTCGCTGTCCTGGACCTTGGCGAGGAGTTCGACGGTCTCGTAGGGGTTGCCGCCGGTGACGGCCCACACCTCGCGGCAGAACGCGGCGTCGGCGTGGGCTCCCAGCGTGGCGCGGGTCAGTCCGGCCGTCGCGTCGGGGGTGAGGGCGTTCAGCGGGGCGAGGGGCCGGCCCACCGCGGCGGCCTCGTCGAGGTGGCGGGCGCTGTCGCCGCTCACGTCGCCGGGGCGGCGGGCGAGGACGATCAGCACCGAGGTCTCGTCGAGCCGGCCGGCGAGCGCGGCGAGCCAGCGCAGGGTCTCCTGGTCGGCCCAGTGGGCGTCGTCGATCAGCAGCACCAGCGGCCACTCCCGGCGGGCGAGGCGGCGCACCGCGGCGACCAGGCCGTCGCACACGCCCTGCGGGTCGGCCTGCCGCTCGCCGGGGTCCGCTATGCCGAGGGCGGGGCCCGCGATGTCGTACCAGTCGCCGAGGTACTCGCGGGCCTCCTCGGGCAGCATCGACACCAGCGCGGGCTGGAGGAGTTGGCGTACGACGTTGAAGGGGACGGACCTGAGGGTCTCGCCGCCGCGCGCCGACCAGACGGTGCAGCCGAGCCCCTCGGCGATGCGGCGGGTCTCGGCGAGCAGCGCGCTCTTGCCCACTCCGGCCTCGCCGCGCGCCTCCAGCAGCAGGCCGGGGGACGAGCGGTCGGCGCGCAGGGTGTGGACCGCCCGCGTGATGGTGGCGACTTCCTCGTCGCGCTCCCAGAGGGAGGCCGAGGCGGCGACCGCCCGCCGTACCTCCGTCATCCCGCTACCTCCCCAAGTCGCCCGAATGACGTACGAGCACTGAGCCTAGCCCTACGGCCGGGCACGTGGTGCGTGGTCCGGCGAGCAGTTGCCGTGACGGGTGACTTGGGGTAAAGCCCGGACGACGTGCCGGGCCCGTCATCTGCGGCGGCACCCGGCGGGCGGCGTCAACTCGTCGCCGCCGCGGGGCGGTGACGGGTCGGCGGACGGCCGGCGGCGGACCTCTCCGCCGGGCCTCTCATCCGGCTTTCACCGACGCCTCATACGGTGGGCACATGACGCAGGTGACTCCTCCCGGGTGGTACCCGGACCCCGGACAGAAGCAGGACGGTCCCGCCACCGAACGCTGGTGGGACGGCAAGGCGTGGACGGACCAGGTCCGCCCCGCCGGGCAGGAGGCCGCGTGGGCCCCTCCCGCGCAGCCGCCGGCGCCGGGCGCGGCGCCGTACCCCGTGCACCAGGGTTATCCGGGCATGCCCGTGCGGTCCCCCTCCGCGCGGCGGCGCCGGATGACCACCGGCATAGCCGTCGCGGCGGCGGTGGCGGTGCTGGCCGGTATCGGGTTCGGTGTGTACGCGCTGGCCGGTGACGGCTCGGAAAGCGACAGCGCGGGATCCTCGCAGCAGGACCGGCGCGGCCCCGGCGGCGAGGACGCCCCCTTCGGCGACCCGCGCGGGGGCGACGGCGGAGGTGACGGCGGGGGCGGCGAGTCGCCCGCGCCGGACTCGCCGGGCGGGTCGGAGCCGCCGACGATCGACAGCGGGTCGGTGCCGGACCGGCTGAGCGGCATCACCCTGCCCATCCCGGACGGCTGGTCCGGGCAGCAGCTGGAGGTCGGCGCGTCGGTGACGTCCGACGACAGCTACAAGTGCCCCGGCGACTCCTCCGCGACCTGCACCAAGGGCGGCGCCTACTCGGCCCCGGCGCTGGTGCTGCGCACCGAGGGCGACACCGCGGAGGAGGTCGCGAAGGCCGACATCGAGGCGAACGCCGAGCAATCCTACGGCAAGGCCTACGGCGGGATCACCTCGCACAAGGAACTGGCGTCCAAGGCGGTCACCGTCGCCGGACAGAAGGGCTACCTGGTCCGTTGGCAGGCGGTCACGGCCAAGGGCGCCGACGGGTACGTCCAGTCGCTCGCCTTCCCCTCGCCGGCCGATCCCGAGCGCCTCGTCGTCGTCCGCTTCGGTGTCGACGTCGGGGAGAAGCAGGCGGTACTCGACGAGATCACCAAGGGCATCGAGGCGGGCGCCGCCGGGGGCGGCAACGGGCAGGACGTCTGACCGGCCCCGCCGGCACGGTGATCGGCCGGGCGGGGCGCCCCTCCGCTCAGAGGGCGCCCCGGCCCGGCCGGGGGTGCGCGCCGCCCCCGTCCCCACGGTGCGGCGCGGGCAGACCACCGTCCAGTCATCCCGTGGACGGCGGCCTGGGTCTCAGGGGAGGCCGAGCGCCGGGAGCACGACGGCCTCCACGAACCGGACGAGGTACTCCGCGTCGGCGTACTCGCCCTCGACGACGGGCCGCATCCGCAGCACGCCGAACATCTGCGCCGGCACGTACTCCAGGGCCGGATGGTCCGCGTCGACCTCGCCGCGCTCGACCCCGCGCCGCAGGATCTCCCGGAGCGCGGCGATCTCGGGTTCCACCAGCGCCTCGCGCAGCGCGCGCTGGAGCTCCGGGTCCTGCATGACCGCGTGCCCGAGCGCCTGGAGCAGGGTGTCCTTGCCGGACCACTCCCCCGCGATGCGGGCCGCCTGGCGCAGGTCCTCGGCGAGCGATCCGCTGTCGATGCCGGCGAAGCGCACCCGCCGGTGGGAGCGCAGGGCGGCGGCCACGAACTGGGGCTTGGTCTTCCACTGCCGGTAGAGCGTGGACTTGCTGCACCTGGTGCTGGCGGCGATGCCCTCCATGGTGACGGCGTCGTACCCGCAGGCCCGGATCTGTTCGAGCACGGCGTCGAAGAACTCCTGCTCACGCTCGGGCGTGATCTTGGAGCGGCGCGAGACGCCGACCGGTTCCGGTCGGTGCGCGGCCTGCGACGTCATGGTCCCTGCTCCTCGTCCGGTGCGTCTCGAGTGCGCCTCGAGTGTCTATCGATACGCCAGTGTACCGGTACACGAGCGTATCGGTACACTGTCGTATCGGAACGAGGTCGTATCGATGAGAGGCCGGGGATGAACGCCCGCAGCGAGCCCGCCGGAGCGGAGCCTCCACAGGCGGGGCCGGGCACGCCCGCGCGCCCGCCGCTCGTCCGTGAGCTGCTGCTCGTGGCCGGGCTCTTCCTCGTGTACAAGTTCGGCCGGCAGCTGGCGACGGGGCACACGGCGGACGCCTTCCGCAACGCCCGCCGGGTGTGGGACGGGGAACGCGCGCTGCGGCTGCCCGACGAGGGCGTGGTGCAGTCCCTGCTCCTGCACGGCGACGCGCTGGTCCACTCGGCGAACACCTACTACGCCGCCGTGCACTTCCCGGCCACCGTGGCCTTCCTGGTCTGGCTCTACCTGCGACGGCCCGCGCACTACGTGTGGGCGCGCCGGGTGCTGGCCGCCGTGACCGGCGCGGCGCTGGTGCTGCACCTGCTCTTCCCGCTCGCGCCCCCGCGCATGCTGGGCGCCGCCGGAATGATCGACACGGCCCGGGTGTACGGCCCCTCGGTGTACGGGCCGCCCGCCACGGACGAGTTGTCGAACCAGTTCGCGGCGATGCCGTCGCTGCATTTCGGCTGGGCGCTGATGGTGGCGGTCGGCCTGGCCGTCGCGACCCGGTCCCGGCTGCGGTGGCTGTGGCTGCTGCATCCGCTGCTGACCCTGCTGGTGATCGTGGGCACCGCGAACCACTACTGGCTGGACGTGGTCGCCGCCACGGCGCTGCTCGGTCTGGCGCTCGCGGTACTGCGCCCGCCGCACCGGCGGCGGTGCGCGCCGCCGCCGCGCCGGGCGCTGTCGCGGCGCCGGGCGGCGGCCGGGCCCGAGCTGGTCGGGGCGGCCCGGTGAACGCCGCTCTCGTCGCCGTCCTGCTGTCCCTGGTCTCCGCGTGCGCCTACGCCGCCGCGGCCGTCGCCCAGGAACGGCTGGCCAAGCGCGGTGCCGGGGCGGGGGCGCTGCGGCTGCTGGCGTCCGGTGCCTGGTGGTGGTCGGTCGCGCTCAACGCGTCGGCCGCCCTGCTGCACGTCGTGGCCCTGCGGTACGGGCCACTGACCGTGGTGCAACCGCTCGGGGCGCTCACCCTGGTCGCGGCGGTGCCCCTCGGGGCGCGGCTGGCGGGCCGGCGGGTGAGCGCCGTCGAGTGGCGGGGCACCGGGCTGACCCTGCTGGGGCTGGGCGCGCTGCTGCTCACCGCGTCGGGGCCCGCGCCGGACGACTCCCTGAGCGTGGCCGAGGCGCTGGCGGTGTCCGGCGCGACGGCCGCGCTGATCGGCGTACTGGCCTGGCCCGGCACCCGGCCGGGGCTGCGGCACGCGACGGCGTCCGGCGTCGCCTCCGGGGTCGCCTCGGCGCTCACCCAGACGGTCACGGTCGCCGTCACGGACCGCTCGGACCCACTGCTCAGCGCGCAGGTCATCGGGGTGGCGGTGCTGGTGGCGGCCTTCGCGGCGGGCGGCCTGCTGCTGTCGCAGACCGCCTACCGGGGCGGCCTGGGCGCCCCCCTCGCCGTGGTGACGCTGGCCAATCCCGTGGCCGCCGCGGTGATCGGACTCTCCCTGCTCGGCGAGCGGCTGCGCGGCGGCCCGGGCGGCGTACTCCTCGCCCTGACCGGTGCGGCGCTGGCCGCCCGGGGTGTGATCCACCTGAGCCGCGCGACCCCGCACCCGCCCGACACCCCTGCCGCACCCCCCGTACCGGACGCGGCGGCGACACTGGTGCCCCGGCAGCCGGGGCCGGGGCACCTCACGCGGCTCTGAGGCCGAGTCAGGTCAGTCGGCGACGGGCGCCGGACTGCCCACGGGCACCCGTGGCATCTCCCGCCCCCACCCCCGCCATCCGCCGAGCCGGACGCGGGATGGACGCCAGGGCCCCGGCACCGGGGCCGGGGCACCTCGGCCGGCTCTGAGGCCGGTCGTCGTCAGTCCGTGACGAGGGCCGGGTCGCTCACGCCGGGCCGGCCGTTCTCCACGTGGCCGCAGAAGCGGCGCAGGTACGCCGGGTCGGAGTCGGAGGTGACGGTCAGGTCGTACCAGCGCCCGCTCCGCTCCAGGTCGACGGTGTGGCGCACGGTGGTGCCGGGACGCACGGTGAGGGTCTTGCTCCGGCCGCCGTACGCGTTCTCCACCTTCAGCCGGACCACCGAGGTCCCGCCGTTGGTGAGGGTCAGCCGGACGTCGTCGCCGGTGTGCCGGGCGGTGACCTCGGGTCCCGCGCTCTTGTTGGGGCCCTTGAAGACGCGCAGGAAGCCGTTGGGGCCGTGCACGGTCAGGTCGTACGAGCCCTTCGAGTACGCCGAGTTCCAGGTGTCCGCGACGGACTTGCCGGCCTCGGTGGTGTACGTCCAGGGGCCGTCGGTGCGATTGCCGGAGGTGATGAGGAAGGCGGCGCCGGCCGCCGCTCCGGAGGCGAAGGTGAGCGTGAACTTGCCGGCCGCGGCGTCCACGGCGCCGTCCACGTGCGGGGCGTAGCGCAGCGGCCGGGTGGGGCGCCGGCCGCGCTCCTGCCGGGGCATGTCCGGGTCCGCGGGCGGCGTCGGGCGGTAGTCGGGGTGGCGTTCGCGGTCCGGCGGCTCGTAGGCGTCGGTGTCCGGCAGGGCGGCCGGGCGGCTGTCCTTGCGGGAGAAGTCGAAGGCGCTGGTCAGGTCGCCGCAGATGGCGCGCCGCCACGGCGAGATCTGGGGTTCGCGCACACCGAAGCGGCGTTCCATGAACCGGATGACCGAGGTGTGGTCGAAGGTCTCGGAGCAGACATATCCGCCCTTGCTCCAGGGCGAGACGACCAGCATGGGCACGCGCGGGCCGAGCCCGTAGAAGCCCTCGCGGTGACTGGCGCTGCCCTGGAAGACGTCGAGGGAGACGTCGACGGTGGACCGGCCCTGCGCGGCGGACTTCGGCGGCAGCGGCGGCACCAGGTGATCGAAGAAGCCGTCGTTCTCGTCGTACGTGATGAACAGCGCGGTCTTCGCCCAGACCGCCGGGTTGGCGGTGAGCGCGTCCAGGACCTGGGAGATGTACCAGGCGCCGTAGTTCGACGGCCAGTTGGAGTGCTCGGAGAACGCCTCGGGCGCGGCGATCCAGGAGACCTTCGGCAGCCGGTCCGCCTTGACGTCGGCGCGGAGTTGGTCGAAGTACCCCTCGCCGCTCTTCGCGTCGGTGCCGGTGCGCGCCTTGTCGTACAGGGGGTCGCCGGGCTTCGCGTTGCGGTACGTGTTGAAGTACAGCAGCGAGTTGTCGCCGTAGTTGCCGCGGTAGGCGTCGTCGATCCAGCCCCAGTGGCCGGCGGCGTCCAGGCCGTCGCCGATGTCCTGGTAGATCTTCCAGGAGATCCCGGCCGCCTCCAGCCGCTCGGGGTACGTGGTCCAGTCGTAGCCCAGTTCGTCGTTGCCGAGGACCGGCCCGCCGCCGGTGCCGTCGTTGCCCGTGTGACCCGACCACAGGTAGTAGCGGTTGGGGTCGGTGGAGCCGATGAAGGAGCAGTGGTAGGCGTCGCAGACGGTGAAGGTGTCGGCGAGCGCGTAGTGGAAGGGGATGTCCTCGCGGGTCAGGTACGCCATGGTGGTGGTGCCCTTGGCCGGCAGCCACCGGTCGTACTTCGCGTCGTGGTAGGCGTCCTGGCCGTCGGACCAGCCGTGCGGGAGCCCTTCGAGGAACTGCATGCCGAGGTCGTCGGCCTCGGGGTGGAAGGGCAGCACCTCCTTGCCGTCGCTGCCCGGCTGGTGCCACACCGACCGGCCGCTGCCCAGCGTCACCGGGTGCGGGTCGCCGAAGCCGCGCACACCGCGCAGCTTGCCGAAGTAGTGGTCGAAGGAACGGTTCTCCTGCATCAGGACGACGATGTGCTCGACATCCTCGATCGTCCCCGAACGGTGGTTCGCCGGGAGCGCCGCGGCCCGCTCGATGCTCGCGGACAGCGCGCTGAACGCGGAGGTGGCGCCGGCGAGTTGGAGGAACCTGCGGCGGTTGACGTCTGGCATGGGGGTGGGAGACCTCTCGCCTCGGGGGGTTCAACCGGCCGGGACGGTGCCGGATGATGACGGATTGCGCGCGAAAGGAGTGTTCCAGGAGCAGCAAACGTCAGGGAAGGGTCCGGTGGCGCTGGTGTGAAAGTCGCCGGTACGCCAGGTGTGCCGGGCCGGTCGCCCGGGGATGGTCGCGATCATGACAGGCATGCACACGGAAGCACCCCCGGCCCGACGACCCGTCCGCCAGCTCCTCGCCGCCTCGGTGGGCAACGCCGTGGAGTGGTACGACTGGTACGCGTACACCTTCCTGGCCACCTACATCGCCGACCAGGTCTTCCCCGAGAGCGCGGACAACTCGCTGGTACCGCTGCTGTCGACGTTCGCGGTGTTCGCCGTGGGCTTCTTCATGCGGCCCGTGGGCGGGCTGCTGATGGGCGCGATCGCCGACCGGCGCGGACGGCGCGCCGCGCTGACGGTCACCATCCTGCTGATGGGCGGCAGCAGCCTGCTGGTCGGCCTGACCCCGACCTACGCGGCGGCCGGGGTGCTCGCCCCGGTGGTGCTGGTGGCCGCACGGCTGCTCCAGGGGCTCTCGGTGGGCGGCGAGTTCGCGGCCTCGACCACCTTCCTGGTGGAGTCGGCGGGGCCGGGGCGACGCGGCCTGTTCTCCAGCTTCCAGTACGTCTCGACGACGGCCGGGCAGCTCGTCGCCTCCGGTGTCGCGACGGTGCTGGTGAACACGCTGAGCGAGGAGCGGATGAACGGCTGGGGCTGGCGCGTCCCCTTCGTCCTCGGGGCGGTGCTCAGCCTGGTCGGCTTCTGGATCCGGCAGGGCGCGCAGGAGACCCGCAGCGAGGAGCAGCGGCAGGCCCCACGACCCGGACTGTTCGAGGCGCTGCGCCGCCATCCGCGCGAGTCGCTGCTGATCTGCGGCATCACGGCGGGCGGCACCATCGCCTACTACACCTGGACGTCGTACCTGCCGACCTACGCCGAACTCAACACGGGCCTCGCCAAGTCGGACGCGCTGCTCGCGGGCACCCTCTCGCTGGCCTTCTTCGCGCTGCTCCAGCCGGTGGGCGGCATGCTCTCCGACCGCTTCGGGCGCCGCCCCCCGCTGCTCTTCTTCGGCGTGGGTTTCGCCCTGCTGAGCGTGCCGCTGCTGCACTCCCTGCGGGACTCCTTCGCCGTCCTGCTGCTGGTGCAGTGCGCCGGGATGATCCTGCTGACCGGCTTCACCTCCATCAGCGCCGCGGTCAACGCCGAGATCTTCCCGCCCCGGGTGCGGGCGGCCGGGATCGGCTTCCCCTACTCGCTCACGGTCGCCCTCTTCGGCGGGACGGCGCCCTACGTGGGCACGCTCTTCAAGGACCTGGGCCATTCCGGGCTGTTCCCCTGGTACGTCGCCGTCCTGTGCCTGCTGTCCTCGCTGGTGTACCTGCGGCTGCCGGAGACGGCGCACAAGGAGCTGGAGCGCTGACGCCGGTGGGCGGCAGCGCCCCGCCAGGGCGCACCTCAGCGCCGGCGCCCGCGCGGTCGCGGCACCTCCATGTCCTCCGGCCGCGGCCCCTCACCCGCCACGACCCGCCGCCACGCCTCGCGGTACACGTCGGCCACGGGCCGGGCGGGGACGACGACGCCGAGGACGGGCGACTCGCCGTCGAGCAGACCGTAGAGCGGCAGCTTCCACCGCTCCAGCGGGAGGTGCGGGTTCGCGAGCCTGGTCCACCCACCGGGCAGGAACAGCGAGCGTCCGGCCTTGGCCCGGCTGCCCTCCAGTACGAGGCCGGTGGCCGCGAGTTCGGCTCGGGCGGCCCGCAGCCGGGCGGTGCCGCCGCGCTGTTCCCCCCAGCCGGTCCAGCGCGCGGTGTTGCGGTCGGTGGGGTCCGGCATGGCGAGCAGCATCAGGTAGAGAGCGGCGGCGTCCTCGCCGATGCCGTGCCGTGCGGCCACCTCGGCGACCAGGCCGGGCACGGACCGGGCCGGGTCCTGCGGCCACCAGAGGCCGTCCTGGTCGCGCTCGCCGGCCACCGGGTTCCCGGGGCCGGCGAGCAGCTCGGCGAAGGGGCCGTCGTGGACCAGACGCAGGGCGGTCCGCTGCGCGTTCGGCCGCTGCCCGGCGAACAGCGCCGCCAGGTACGGGTCGTGACCGGCCGCGTCCAGCAGGACCGGACGGACGGCGGGGACGGGGTCGGACTCCGACCGCTCGGTGCCCAGCACGACCGCGCCGTAGCGGACGAAATCGTCACCGGTCTCGGTCGGTTCGCCCGCGGCCTGCCGGAACGCCTCCCAGTCGGTCTTGCCGTCCAGGCCGATCAGCAGCCCGGGATGGGCCAGCCGGGCGCGCAGCGCGGTCAGTACGCCGGGCAGGACGGCACGGACCGGGTCGCCGGACGGGAGCCGGTGGGCGAGCCACGCGGCCATCGCCACCGCGCCCTTGAGGACGTGGCCGTCGAAGCCGGGCGTCCGCTCGGCGGACGTCAGGTAATAACGGCCGATGGTCCAGGTCAGGTCCTGGGTGAGGCGGGGCTCCGTGGCGAGGTCGACGAAGCCGCGCAGGGCGGCGGCCGGTGCCCAGCCCACGGGCTCCACGGTGCGGGCCGCGTCGTGCACCACCTCCTCGGGGACGGGGGTGCGCCGGCCCAGCCGCTCGTTCCAGACTCCGGCCGCGCGGGCGGCGTCGGGGCCGTGGGTCCACAGCCGGGACGGGTCGGCGGGCAGCAGCGCCGTCACGACGGCCTGCCGGGCGCCCGCGTCGAGGGCCCTCAGCTCGTCCTTGGCCACCCGGGCGTCGGCCGACTTCACGCCGATCGCCTTCAGTGTCGCGGAGGGTACGGCCTGCCGTACGTCGTCGATCAGGGGCAGGCCGGCGACCACCAGCCGGGCCATGGTCGGGGTGACGCCGGTGAGCCGGGCGAACTCCTCGGCGGCCGCCGGGTACCAGGGTGCGGGACCGCGTTCCGCGAGCGTGGCGCGGAAGGCGGCGGCCCAGCCGGGCGCCCGGGTCGGCTCCGGCACGAAGGGCTCCTGGGAGACCGGGGTGTACGGGGCCGGTGTCTCGAATCTGCCGGTCGGGTCGTGGTGGAGGGCGCCGTAGTGCCGGCCGGGGATCTCGTGCGCGCCGTGCTCCTGGACGAACTGGTACCAGCGGTCGGGGAAGACGAGGAACGCGCCGTCGGCCAGGTCGAGCACGGTGGCCCTGGTGTAGCCCTTCACGGCGTCGGGCCCGGTGAACAGGCCGCCGTCGAGGCACAGGCGGACGCGGCGCCAGTGGTCCGGGGCCAGTTCCGTGAGGTGCCGCGCGTCCAGTTCCGCGAGGAACGCCTCCAGTGCCTGCCGGTGCTCCGGCACGATGACCTCGGTGCCGGCCCGCAGCGCGACGACGGCCGGGAGGTGGGGCAGGGCCAGGGCGTTGAGGCGCCCCAGCGACGGCTGCCCGGCCAGGTCGGCATGGACCCGGCCCTCGGGTGCCGGTTCGGCCTGGCCCCGCGCGGACGGGCTGAGCAGGCCCGGCAGTCCGAAAAGGTGGTGGTCGAAGTCGTAGTACCAGCGTCGCTCGCCGTCGGTGAGGCCGACGCCGTTCAACGCGGCGGCCAGCAGGAGGTCACCGACGGCGGCCGGCTCCTTCCGGGGGGCTTCGCCCGCCACGGCGGCGTCGAGCCGGGCGCGCGCGGCGTCGAGGACGCGCTGCAGCTCGGCGGCGTACCGCGTCACACCGGCGATGCCCGCGCGCAGCGCCTCGTGGCCGACCCGCGGCAGCAGGCCGCGAATCAGGCCGGGCAGCTCGTCCCGGCCGGCGGGTCCGTCCGCGGGCCCTTCCGCCACGGCCGCCGCGAGCAGGGCCGCCGCGGTCTCCTCGCCGACCTGGCGCAGTGCCGCGGAGCCCTCCGGGTCGCGGGGCCGGAGCAGGTGCCAGTGGCGCAGGGGCGGCAGCAGGGCGGTGCCCGCGCTGAACGGGCCGGCCGTGTGGCCGCGCGTGACCTCGGCGAGGACCTTGCCGTCGCCGTCGAGCAGCCGGATGTCGGTGCCCGACCACCGCAGCACGGTCACCGGCCGGTCGGTGCCGGGGAAGACCAGCGCGTGCTCCGGGTCCTTGCCCACGCCGGGCGGTACGACGACCGACCGCCCGGCGAGGTCGTCGCCCCGCCGCGAACCGTCGGGCAGCCTGATCACCCGCCAGCCGAGCACCCCGTCGACCGGCGCGCCCACCGGGCCGGGCACCGCGGCCGGGTCGGGCAGCAGCCAGGCGGTGCCGAGGGTGCTGCCCTCCGGCGCGGCACCCAGCCCCTCGCCGAACCAGTCCGGCACGGCGCGCTCACCCACCGCGCGGCCGTACGGGTCGTACGCGTGCCAGGCGCTGTTCGTCTCGTCGGACCAGTCCTTGATCCACACCCAGTACGAGGTGCCGTCGCCGATCACCAGCCGCCTGGACGGGACGTGGGTGTCGCCCCGCCGCAGGATGCCCTGGCCGGTGGTCCGGCCGCCCTCCGGGAGCGGGAGGGTGGCGGGCGGCATGCCGTTGCCCCCTCCGCTCCCGCCGCTCCCGTCGGCCTGGCACACGTGGGGGTAGCGCACGTCGCCGTCCACCGGCGTCGGTGCCGAGGGGTCGCCGTCGTGCCAGTAGCCGTGGGAGCTGGACGTGGAGAAGCTGTACCAGGTGACGAGCAGGGCGCCGTCCACGTGGCGGACGTCGGGACGCCAGCGGTCCGCCCCGTCCGGGAGGCGCAGTTCGTGGCTGAGTACCGTGCCCTCCGCGTCGATCACCCGGGCGTGGGTGCCCTTGAGGACGATCAGCTGGGGCCATGCCTCACCCACCTGTGTCTTGCGCACCTCCTCGGGGGATCCGTCGGAACCGACCGCCTCGTCCCAGGCGGGCCAGCCCAGTTCGTCCAGGATGCCGGTGCTCAGGGTGCGGGCCAGCGCCGGGGCCATGCCGGGGGCCAGCGCTTCGCGTACCGCCTGCCCGGCGGTGGCCAGGACCTCGCCGGGCAGCCACCTCAGTGTGGTGAGGGGCTCCAGGTATCCGGTGAAGCCGCCCAGTTCGGCGGTGAGATACCGGCGGCTCACCTGGGCCACCCACTCGGCGAGCAGGGGGCGCCCGCCGGGCGACTCGGCGAGGACCGTGACGGTTCGCCGGTCGTCGTCGCTGTACTCATGGGCGGGGCAGCCCTCCCGGAAGGCCGCGTGGAACCGCGGGTCCGCCGCCAGGGCGAGCAGGTCGCGCCGCTCGTCGCGGGCGGCCCATGCCTTCAGTCCGAGCCCGGGGCGGCTCTCGGGGTCCGCGACGGGTATCCGCAGGGCCAGGAGCTGGTCGAGGAGGTCGACGTCGCCCACCGGAGGCGGCAACGCGGCGCCGGATGACTTGAGTTCGGCGCGGAGTGGACCGGCCATGCGGTCCACGAGCGGGTACAGCTCCGCCGGGGCCAGGGACCGGCTGTCGGCGCCGCACAGTGCGAGGAACCTGCGCGCCCAGCCGGCCGTGCCGTCGGGGGAACGCTCCTCGGCGGGCCGTGCGGCGTCGCAGAGCCCGGCGGTGGCGCCGGACTTCTCCAGCAGCTCCAGCCACTGGGGCAGGTCCTCCTGCCCCCACTCCGCGGGCAGCAGTCCCAGCAGGGTGCCGCGGACGGCGGGCTCCCGCCCGGCCAGTTCGAGGAGCGCGGCCCGGTGGGCCTTCCACCAGCCGGGCGGTGCCTTGACGGTGCCGGGCAGCGACAGCATCTCGCGCAGGTAGGCGATCTCCTCCGCCCGCGCGTTCCGGCCCGCGGCGGCCTTCGCGAGCCGGCGCAGGTCGGCCGCGCCCGGGCTGGACGGCGGCAGTCCGTGCGCCGCGAGCCGGGTGAACAGACCGCGCAGGTGCCGGAACGCGGTCGCGGCCGGCACCCGGGAGGACAGACCCTTGGCGTATCCGGACAGGACTTTGGTCGGCACGGCGTCGGCCAGGGCGAACTCCAGGAACACCGCGTCCATGCGCGCCTCGTCGAACGGCAGCGCGTGCGCCGTCTCGGCCTTGCGAGCGTTGACGAACATCTGGGCGGCGTACGACCGCTCTCCGGCGGCCAGGAACACCCGGCCGGCCTCCTCGTAGAAGGTCGGCAGGAAGTGCGGCACGGAACCGGCGAGGCGCTCGCCGATCGACTCGTACGTGGCGCGCGCCTTCTTGGCGCGGGAGCGCACCGTCCGCGCGACCTTGTTCATCTCCTCGACCAGGGACAGGGCCAGATGGCCGTCCGAGGGATGCCGGACCAGGACCCATTCGGGGAAGCCCATGGCCCGGTGCTGTCCGATGCCGACCTCCACCGGTCCGCCCTCGGGCCTGAGGCCGAGGAAGGGGGCGCCGGTGTCCCCGGAGGGGTCCTCGGCGATCAGCCGCACGACGGTCCGGCCGTCGAGGCCCGGGTGCCGGTAGGCCCGCGTGAACACGGGCACCGCCCGGTCGCCGCCCCCGGTGGTGCCCGGCGGCAGGACGGCGCCGGCCCGGAGCAGTTCCGCCATCTCCGCCGTCGTCCCGCCCTCAGTGGTGCCGTCGCTCATGCTCTCGGGCCTTTCGTCGAGGTGCGTACCGCCGTGCCGTTCACCGGGCGCCGTCCGTGGGCGCGGTGCGGCCGGCGTGCAGGGCGGCGGCCATGCGCATGCCTTCGGACCAGGCCACGGGGCCGATCTCGGCGAGGGGGAGGTGCCGTCGGCCGTCCTCGGCGCTCCAGGCCAGGCCGCCGGTCCAGGCCTTCTCCTCGGTGAAGGGGTCGCTCATGCCGACGGAGGCGGTGACGACCCGTCCGGCGTCCCGGATCCGGTCCACGACACTGCTGCCGGAGATCTGGTAGCCGAGGGAGGTGGCGCGGGAGGAGAGGTGGAACCAGGAGCGGTACTCGGCGCCGGCGAACTCGGTCACGGTGTGGGCCGTGGTACCGCTCCCGCCGGGCCTGCGCCAGGTGCGGCGGTGGATCTGCTCGACGCCCTGGACCACGCCCGACTCGGCCGCGAACCGGCGCAGTTCCTCCAGCCGGGGCAGGAGGACGGGGTGGGGCATGGTCACCGTGCGCGGTTTCAGGCGGACGGTCGCGCCGTCCGGGCCGACCAGCCGCAGTTCGCCCGACTCGGCCGCGTCGCGCAGGAAACCGGTCTCGTCGGGGTGGTCGCCGACGACAACGATGTCCTGAAGTGCCGCCCGCCACGCCTCGTCGGGCCAGACCCGTCCCAGCAGCCCCGTCGGTACCGGCAGCGAGGACACCATCCACCGGTCGACCTGGGCGGCGCACTCGGCGGCGTGCCGGTCGAGCCACTCGGCGAAACGCTGGAGTTCGAGCACCTCGGGCCGGTCCCGTATCTCCTCCGGCAGGGACCTCTCCCGCTTCCCCTCCCGCCCCTCCGGGGGCTCCGTCACCGCGGACCGGGCCACCACCCGGCCCTCCACCAGGGCGACTTCGTACGCGTCGCCCGCTGCCAGCCACCCCATGGGTCCTTCGCCTCTCCGCTGCCGGGAACACGGCACAGCGCGTCCGACGGCCCCGATCGGCGCGCCCCGCTGTGACGTTGGCGAAAGACTAGGGGCACCCACCGACAGTCCCCCGCGCGCACCGCCCCGTCCGATCGGTCAAGGGAACCGCCCGCGCGGGGCGGTGGATTTCGCGCCAGATTGAACGACGATGCTTTCCAGCCGATTCCCGGCCGAACGGACGTCCGTTCGACCCGGCCGGTTTCGCGGGCGGGGCGGCCCCGTGGGTGCGGTGTGCCACCGTGGCCAGGATGCGAGGCCCGACGGCGTGCGTACGAGGGCGGACGGCCGGATTCCCTACGGAGTGGGGCCGGGTGCGGATGGGTGTGTTCTCCGCCTTGTTCGCCCGGACGGAGGCCCTTGTTCCGCCCCTGACGGGCGGCCCACAACGGCGGATTGACTCGGGTGTGCTTCGCACGTGCGTACGCTCCGTGTTCCACCCGCACAGATCAGGGCAGATGGCCTCGTGGCGCGGGGACGAGTGACTATCGGCTGTCCGAACCGGACGGGCCGAGACAAGGGGTGGGGGAGATGGTCCGTACGGTCGTGGTGCACGACGAGGCACTACTGCGGTCGGCGTTGGCGCAACTGCTCAGATCCGACGACACGCTGGAGGTCTCGGCGCTGTGTCCGGACAACGAGGCACCGGACATCGAGGCGTTACCGGCGGACGTGTGCGTCGTGGACGGCGAGTGCCTCCAGGGACCGGACGAAGCCCGGGGAGAGCGCCTGCGGGGCCGGTACGGGGATCGGCTCGTCGTCCTGGCCACCGCCAAGCGGCCGGGGGTGCTGCGCCGGGCGTTCGAAGGGGGCGCGCTCGGGCTGGTGGACAAGAACGCCCCGGCGCACCGGCTGATCACGGCGGTGCACACGGTGGCCAAGGGGGAGCGCTTCCTGGACGAGACCCTCACCGTGGCCCTGCTGAAGGGCGCGGAGATGCCGCTGACCACCCGCGAACTGGGCGTGCTCTCCCTGGCCTCCCAGGGGGCGCCGATCGCCGAGATCGCCGCGCGGCTGCACCTGTCACGGGGAACGGTCCGCAACTACATGGCGACGGCGATCCGGAAGGTCGGCGCCCGCAACCGGGTCGACGCGATACGCATCGTCCAGAGCGCCGGCTGGACGTGACGCGTCCGCACCGTACGCCGACCCTGTCCCGCGCGGACGTCGGCGGTCACGGCCGCCGCAGCGGCTGTCCGTGCCAGTGGCCCGTCAGGTCGCGGTAGAGCGGCGACCGGTCCAGCACCTCCTCGTGGGTGCCGCAGACCGCGGCCACGCCGTCCAGCACCAGCACCCGGTCGGCCCGGACCGCCGACGACAGACGGTGCGCCACCACCACCAGCGTGCCCGGCCGCCGGGCCAGGGCCTCCTCCGCGAGGGCCTCCGCGGCCGGGTCGAGGTGGCAGGTGGCCTCGTCGAGCAGCAGCAGCGGGGCGGGCGAGAGGTACGCGCGGGCCAGCGCGACCAGTTGCCGCTCCGCGTGGGTCAGTTCGGCGGGCCGCACCGGACCGTCGAGCCCGCCCAGGCGCTCGACCAGCGGCCGCAGCCCGAGTTCCCGGACGGCGGCGTCGAGGTCCGCCCGGTCCGCGTCCGGGCGGAGATAGGCGAGGTTGTCGCCGACGGTGCCGGTGAAGACGTACGCCTCCTGCGGGACCAGCGTGCGCAGGGCGGCGAGTTCGGCGGCGGCGCGTCCGGTCACCGCGTGGCCGGCCACCCGGACCTCGCCGCCGCTCGGCGCGAGTGTTCCGGCGACGAGGCGGGTGAGGGTCGACTTGCCGATGCCGCTCGGTCCGACGACGGCGAGGTGTTCGCCCCGGGCGACGCGCAGGTCGAGCGAGTCGAGCACCGGCTCCGCGCCGACGCCGTAGGAGAGGGTGACGGACCGCAGTTCCACCGCCGGGGCCGGCCGGGCGCCGGGCGCCGAAGGCCCGCCGGGTGCGGGTGCGCGGGCGGCGGGCGCGGGTGCGGTCTCCGGCACCGGCGCGGGGCCGAGGATCCGGTCGAGGACGACGAGCAGCCGGGCGCCCGCCGCGCCCAGGGCGGTCATCAGCGTGTGCAGGGCGGGCAGCAGGGACTGCGCGAGATAGGTGAACGCGCCGAGCAGCGCTCCCGCCGTCACGCCCCGCCCGCGCAGCCACGGCACCGCCACGAGCAGCGCGAGCAGGGGCAGGTTGCCCGCGACGCCGAGCGCCGTCGTGCGCACCGCCGCCCAGCGGGCCAGGACCCGGGCCGTCGCGGCGGCCTCGGCGACCAGTTCCGCGCCGCGCCGCTCCGTCTCGGGCCCGGTCCCGCAGGCGGTGAGGTCCCGCAGGGCGGCACGTGAGCGGGTCGCGTGGTCGCCGAGCGCCTCGTCGGCGGCCAGGGCGCGGCGTTGGGCCGCCGCCATGGGCCGCAGGGTCGCCAGAAACAGCGCGAGGCCGGCCGCCAGCGGCGGCAGGACCACCACGAGCAGCGCCGGATGCAGGGACAGCAGGCCGATCAGGGCTCCGGCCGCGGTGAAGACGAACGAGCGCAGGGTGAGGACGAGACCGGCGAAGCTGTCCCGGGCGATCTCGACCTGGTTGGTCAGCCGGGAGACGGCCGCCCGGTCCGTCCCGCCGGGCCCGCCGAGGGCCGCCAGGGCCATGGACCGGTCGACCGCACGCCGCACCAGACCGTCCCGCAGCGGCTCCGTCAACCCGGCGAGCTGCGCGAACACCCCTCGTACGACCGGAGCGCCGGAGAGTACGGCGACCAGGGCGGCCGCGAGCCACAGCAGCGCCCGGCGCGTGTCACCGGCGAGAAAGCCCTCGTCGACGGCGTGGGCGACCGCGAACCCGACCAGGAACGCCTGTGCCGACTCCACCAGCGACCAGAGCCCGAGCCGGGCCAGCACGCCCTTGCGCCGGGCGAGGAAGCGACGCGCCGGCGGGACGACGCGGCGCAGCGCCCCCGACCCGTCGTCGGCCGGTGCGGGCGTGCGGGTGTCCCCGGCGGACGCGGACGTCACGGCCGTGCCTCCTCGGGCTCAGTGGCGGGCTCGGAGGCGAGTTCGGAGGCGCGTTCGCAGGTGGGCTCGGAGGCGAGTTCGGCGCCGAGTTCGGACCCGGGCTTCGACACGGGCTCCGACGCGTGCTCCGGCCCGGGTCGCCGGGCGGACCCCACGCGCGGCGCCGCGGCCGTGGTGCCGGTGGCGCCGAAGACGGCCCGGTAGTCCTCCGTCCGCCACAGGTCGTGGTGCGTCCCGACGGCCCGCACGCTCCCCTCCTCCAGCCACAGCACCAGATCGGCCCGGGCCGCCACCGACGGGCGGTGCGCGATCACGAGCCTGGTCCCGGGCCGCACCGAGCGGCGCAGGGCGAGGTTCACCTCGTGTTCCGTCGCGGTGTCCAGACTTGACGTCGCGTCGTCCATCACCAGAAGCCGTCCGGCCTGCGCGAACGCCCGTGCCAGGCCGAGCCGCTGGTGCTCGCCGCCGGAGAGCGGCGCCCTCGGCAGCGGGGTGTCGTAGCCGTGCGGCAGCCGGCGTACGAAGCCGTCGGCTCCCGCCGCCCGGGTCGCTCGCCGTACCTGCTCGGGGGAGGCCAGCCGCGCCCCGGAGGCGACCGCTTCGGCGACGGTGCCCTCCCCCAGCGCCGGGCGTTCGAAGGCGAACGCCACCTCGGTGCGCAGCGCCTCGCGCGCCAGCCGGTCGAGGCGGACACCGTCCAGCAGCACCTGACCCTCGTCGGGGTCGATCAGCCGCCCCGCCACGGCCGCCAGGACGGTCTTGCCCGCGCCGCTGCGGCCGACCACCGCGACCGTGGAGCCGCCCGGCACGCGCACGTGGTCGGCGCGCAGCACCTCCCTGCCGTCGCGCACCACGCGCACACCGCGCAGTTCGAGCTCGCCGGTGCCGGTCGGGGGCAGGTGCCCCGTCCCGTGGGACAGCGCGGGCAACCCTTCCAGCTCCAGGGTCCGTTTGCGTGCCTCGCGGCCCCGCACGATCGCGCCCAGCAGGGACGCGGCCGCGCCGACACCGGCCGTGAGCTGTGCGTACCGGCCGACGGCGAGCAGCTCCCCCACGCTCAGGTCCCCCGAGGCCAGGCGCACTCCGCCGACGCCCGTGGCCGCCAGGACCAGCAGCGGAACCAGGACACCGCTCCTGGCCAGTGCCCGTCCGTGCAGGGCCCACATGTCCCGGCCCTGGGCGGCGAGTTCCGTCAACGGCGCCAGTACCCGGGCGCGTTCGCGGTCGCCGGTCCCCGCGGCGCCGATCGTCGCCGTGCCCTCCAGGGCCTCGAGGAGCCGCGAGGCGATCGCGGACTGGGTGCGCTGGTAGGCGGCGACCGAGGCGCCGGTGTCGCGGGCGAAGGTCCGCAGCACCAGGGCCAGGGCGGGCAGACCCGCGCACACGCAGGCCGCCACCCACACGTCGACGAAGGCCAGCGCCACGAGGGCGCCCAGCGGGGTGACCAGCGAGGCCGCCAGCGCCGCCCGGGCCGCGGGGGCGCCGCCCGCGTCGGCGGCGTTGAGGGTCAGGCGGGTGCCGACGTCCCCGGGCGGAAAGGGGCGGACGCGGTCCGGTACGGCGCCCAGCAGGCCGGTGAGGGCCCGGGAGCGGACGGAGGCCGTCCATGCGGCGTTGCAGCCGCCGGTGAACAGCGCGGTCAGGCTGTCGAGGAGCAGTTCTCCCAGGAGGAGCCCGGCGCTCAGCGCGAGCCAGGGGCCGGCGTCGTCGGCGCCGTCGCGCAGCATCAAGTCGAGGGTGCGGCCGAGGACGACCGGCTGGGCCACCGCCGTCAGGGCAGCCGCCACCGAGCACAGCAGCACCAGTACCTCCGGCGCGCGCCCGGGACCCGCGGCGTCGGTCCCGTCCCGCGCCTCGGGCGCCCGCCGCGCCCGGGACCTGCTCGTTCGCACCAGCCAAGACCTTCCGTCCGTCCCACCGTGCCGGGACGCCGGTCGCGCACCCCGGGGGCCGTACGGCCGCGGGGTGCGCGGAGCAGGCGTCGGCGCCCCGGGAGAGACCCGGGGCGCCAGTGCCGGGCGACACGGCTCACCATGTCGCCGCGGCGGTCAACTCCGGCGTCAGTTGCAGGTCGTGACGCTCAGGCTGCTGTCGCCGCAGAGCAGCAGGCTGGCGCGGCTGCCGCCGGTCTCGACGTCGCCCATGGCCTCGTCCTTGGGGGTCTCCATCGACTGCAGGTCAAAAAGGTTCATGACATTTTCCCTTCGTACGGCAACGGGTGTGCTTTTTCACGACCCCGGGCGGGGCCGAGTCGGTGGGCCGCTGCTCGTGCGCAGCGGCGGCAGGAACGGCAGCCCGGCGGGCTCGTCGCCGAGGACGGAGGCGACGGCCAGCAGGCATCCGGCCGTTCCGGTGGAGAGGTCCATGGACAGCCGCATCATCTGCTCACCGGGGAAGGCGAGCCGGTCGCGGTAGGACATGGCGTGCCAGGACAGCGCGTCGAGCTGGCGCCGGAGGGCCTCGGGGCCGGTGCCGGGTGCCGGGGCCGTGGTGCGGCCGAGATACAGCACCATTCCGGCGACGCCCCGGTAGAGGCCCGGCTGGGCGTAGAACATGGCCTGTGCGGCGGCCACGATCTCGCCGCGCGCCCGCTCGAACTCCTCGTCCTCTCGGTGCGCCAGGTAGTCGTCGAGGACCATGCCGATGCCCACGCTGCCCGCGCCCAGGTAGGGCATGGTGCGCCAGCCCTCGTCGACCTGGAGCGCGCCGCCCGCGCCGCGGACGCATTGGGCCAGGTCCTGGCGCAGCGCGTCACGGGCCAGGTCGAGCAGGCCGCCGTCCCGGGTGCGTTCGTGGAGCCGCAGGAAGAGCAGGGCGCGTCCCGAGGCGCCGTACAGCAGCCCGGCGCGGGTCCGGCCGGACCTCTCCGCCGTGGTCCGCGTGCCGCCGGCGGCCAGGTCGGCGCAGCGCAGGGCGAGTGTGCGCAGCGCGGACTCCCCGGTGGCGGCGGCGAGCGAGTCCAGGGCCAGGCCCAGTCCGGCGGTGCCGCTGTGCAGGTCGGGGGCCAGGTCGTCGAGGGGCTGGTCGACGAGGAGTTCGGCGAGGTCGAGCGCGCGGTCGCGGTGACCGAGCCGGTCGAGGGTCCAGGCGATTCCGGCGAGCCCGTCGTGGAAGCCGAGCGGCATGCCCGAGGGCGGTTGCTTGGTCCGCTCCAGCAGCCACTGCTCCCCCTCCTCGTCCCTGCCCGCCCCGCTCTCCGCCAGGGCGTACAGCACCCCCGCCGCTCCGTGGCCGAAGGCGAGGCCGCCGCCGGCGGTGGCGAACTGCGCGATGTCGCCGGGGTAGAGGCGGTCCGTGCGGGACGGCGTCGCGGACGCGCGGACGGCCTCGGCCATCGAGTCCCGGCTGCGGGGCCAGTCGTCCGGGCGGACCGGTGCCACCGGCCCGGCCGGCCGTGGTGCGGCGGTGAGGCCGTCGGCGCCGGCCGTGATCTCGTCGACGGCCGCGTCCAGGAAGGCCCGGTCCACGGGAAACTGTTCGGCCACCACGTCGGCGAGGTGGGCCGCCTTGCGCCGGTCGAGCGCCAGCAGGCTGGTGAGCGGGAGGAACAGCGCGAGCCGCAGACACGCCAGCGCGTACCGGTCGACGGCCACGCCCCGCCGGTCGGCGGGGGCCACGAACCCCGGGTTCGCCACGATCTGGCGGCCCGGTTCACCGACGTGGTGGGCGGCCTCGAAGTCGAGCAGGGCGATGCTGTCGTCCTCGCGGATCATGATGTTGAACAGGTGCAGGTCGTTGAAGACCACGCCCCGGGCGTGCACGTCCTGGACGGCGCGTTCCACCCGCGCGTGGACGTCCAGGGCCCAGGCGGTGTACTCGGCCAGTCTTCGCTCGTCCGGGTCGGCCTCGATGAGCGGGTGGCGGCGGGCGAAGAACGTGTTGAGCGGCTTCCCGTCGAGGTACTCCAGGACGAGGAAGTGGTGTTCCCCGATCGTGAGGTGGTCGCGCACCTCGGGGGTGCAGCCGAGGCCCGACAGCATCTCCAGCGCCCGGCGTTCGCGGTGCAGGCGGGTCACCGCGTCCGCCCCGTCGGCCGCGAGACCGGCGTGCGGACGGGCCTCCTTGAGGACGACCTGCTCGCCGGTGCGGCTGTCCCGGGCGAGGTAGACACCGCCGCCGTTGGAGAAGTGCAGCGCCGACTCGACGGTGTAGGGCAGTTCGGCCAGGGTCACCGCGGAGCGGGCTTCGAGGTGCGGGGCCAGGAAGGCGGGCGGGGTGACCCAGTCCGGCACCCGGAAGACCGGGCCGCGCAGGTCGGGCACCAGGACGCCGTCGGGCCCTGTGACGGCCGGCCGCAGCTCGCCGTCCGCGTCGTAGCAGTTGCGACGGGTGAAGCCGCCGTACCGGACGTGCACGGGGCCGTCGCCGATCCGCAGGTCGCTGAGGATGTGCGGTCCGGGTTCGCCGGCCAGCAGGACGGACAGCTCCCCCACAAGCCGTTCGAAGTCCGCCTCGTTGGCCGGGTACACGGTGATGAACTTGCCGCTGCCCGCGCGGTCCGCGTACTTCGCGTTGCGCTGGTGCAGCAGGTAGCGGCTGGGCACGAACTTGAAGGCGGTGCCGCCGTCGACGCAGTGCCGCAGGACGCGCTCCAGCACGGACTCGGCGTTGTCGAGACAGGCGGAGACGTGGATCTTCCAGCCCTGGTCGGGCAGGTCGGTCTCGACGGGGCGCAGGGCGAGCCAGTCCCCGCTCTCGTTGCGCTGCCACCCGTCCGGCACGGGGGCCGAGGCCGCGGCGTACCGGGCGTGCCGGGTGCCGCCGCGCAGGGCCGTGCGGTGCGGAGCGTCGTAGAAGGACGGATCCGCGTCGCAGTAGACGGCATAGCCCTTGTTCACGCCTTCTCCCTCCGCCGGTCGCTGACGGGGACGACGCTGTCACGCGGCGTACCGCTCCGGACAGTTACCGCTGTCATCACTCCGACGTGCGGAACGCACGGGTAACTTCGCGGGGCGGGCGGTCCGGCGGAAGGTTTCCGCTGGACGGAAGGGCTCCTTGCCGGGGTGGGGGCGCGCCGCCATGGTGTGAGCCACACGACGTCGACGACGACGGGAGCGCCCATGCCGCACACGACCGCCTTCGCCAGGAACCAGTGGTACGTCGCCGCCTACCGCCACGAGGTGGGACGGGAGTTGCTGGGACGCACGGTCCTCGGTGAGCCGCTGGTCCTCTTCCGCACGCGGGACGGCGCGCCGGTCGCCCTGCACGACCGCTGTGTGCACCGCCGCTTTCCGCTCTCCGAGGCGCCGACACGGCTGGACGGGGACAGGATCGTGTGCGGGTACCACGGCTTCACCTACGACCCGACCGGCACCTGCGTGTACGTGCCGGGCCAGAAACGCGTCCCGCGCACGGCCCGTGTCGCCTCCTACCCGGTGGCCGAGCGGGACTCCCTGGTGTGGGTGTGGATCGGCGACCCCGCCGCCGCCGACCCGGAGGCGATACCGCGCGCCCGGCACCTCGACTCCCCCGGCTGGGTCACGGTCCGCGGCATGGAGCCGATCGACGCCGACTACGGCCTGCTGGTCGACAACCTGCTCGACCTCTCGCACGAGACGTATCTGCACGGCGGCTACATCGGTACGCCCGAGGTCGCCGAGACGCCGATCACCACGGAGGTCGACGAGGGCGCCGGGATCGTCCGGGTGAGCCGGCACATGGACGACGCCGAGTGCCCGCCGTTCTACGCGAAGTCCACGGGTGTCCGGGGCCGCATCGACCGCTGGCAGGACATCGAGTACCACGCGCCCTGCCTGTACCTGCTGCACAGCAGGGTCGCCCCGACCGGTGTGCCGCCCGCCCCCGACGGCGGCGACCCGGACGGCTTCCACACCGAGATCACCTACGCGATCACACCGTCCGCCGAGGGGAAGGTGTACGACTTCTGGGCGGTCTCCCGGGACTGGGCGACGGACGACGCCGAGGTCACCGAGTTCCTGCGGAAGAACAACCACACGGTCGTCATGCAGGACGTGGACGCGCTCAACCTGCTCCAGCGCTCGCTCGGCACCGAGCGCAGCGGCTACCAGGAGCTGAGCATCAACATCGACACCGGCGGCCTCGCCGCCCGCCGCATCCTGGCCCGGCTGGCCGACGAGGGCGGGCGGCCGGCGGAGCGGGCGGCCCGGTGAGCGCGCGCCCCGGCGAGGTCTACCGCGTCGACTGGCTGCCCGGCACCGACGTCCTGCACGGCACCTGTCACTGCGGCGCCGAGCACACGGCCGAGGATCCGGTCGCGATGTGGGAGTGGATGCTCGCGCACCCGCGCGGGCACCGGCCCACGGGCAGCGGCTCATGACCTCGCACGAGACCGAACTCGTCGTCGGGCAGCGGCAGGTGGCGGCGGAGGACGTGCTCGCCCTGACCCTGTGCCACCCCCGGGGCGAGGAGCTGCCCCACTGGCAGCCGGGCGCCCATGTCGACATCGCCCTCGGCCCGGGCCTGGAGCGGCAGTACTCGCTGTGCGGCGATCCGGCCGACCGGGCGGTGTGGCGGATCGCGGTACTGCGCGAGCGTGCCGGCCGGGGTGGATCGGCGTACGTGCACCAGGAATTGAAGCTGGGTGACCGGGTGCGGGTGCGCGGGCCGCGCAATCACTTCCGCCTGGAGGCCGCCCGCCGCTACCGCTTCGTCGCCGGAGGCATCGGCATCACCCCGATCCTGCCGATGCTGGCCGCCGCCGAGGAGGCGGGCGCCGAGTGGAGCCTGCTGTACGGCGGACGCACCCGGGCCGGCATGGCGTTCACCGGTGAGCTGGAGCGGTACGGCGACCGGGTCACGCTCGTTCCCGAGGACGAGTCGGGGCGGCTGGACCTCTCACCCGTGGTCGACGGCCTGACCGACGACACCCTCGTCTACTGCTGCGGGCCCGGTGCGCTGCTGGATGCGATCGGGGAGCGCTGCCCGGCGGAAAGGCTGCGCGTGGAGCGGTTCTCCCCCGCGCAGGCGCAACCGGCCGACCCCGGCCCGGGGTTCGAGGTGGTGCTCGCCCGCAGTGGCCGCACGGTCGCCGTGGAGCCGGACGTGTCGGTCCTGGACGCGGTGCGCTCAGCCGGCGTCGAGGTGCTGTTCTCCTGTACGGAGGGCACCTGCGGCACCTGTGAGACCGAGGTCGTGTCGGGCGAGCCCGAGCACCGGGACTCGGTGCTCACCGAGGAGGAGCGGGCGGCCGGGGAGACGATGCTCATCTGCGTGTCCCGCTGTCGTGGCCGGCGGCTCGTGCTGGACCTGTGATCCGCAGGTCGGCGTCGATCCGGGCGACGGCCGCCAGGAGGTGCGGCAGCAGGTCGCGGCGGACCGACTCCAGGGAGTTGCGGCCGGCGTGCACCGCGATGTTCACCCCGGCCAGCACCTCGCCGTCCCGGTCGCGCACCGGTGCGGCGACGGATCTGAGGCCGTCCTCCAGCTCCTGGTCGACCAGCGCGTAGCCCTGGCGGCGCACCCGGCGCAGTTCGGCGCGCAGGGCGTCCACGGAGGCGAGGGTGCGGGCGGTGTGCGGGCGCAGGTCGGCGCGGGCCAGCCGGGTC
The DNA here is from genome assembly GCF_042740985.1 of Streptomyces sp. NPDC058985. Taxonomy (NCBI): domain Bacteria; kingdom Bacillati; phylum Actinomycetota; class Actinomycetes; order Kitasatosporales; family Streptomycetaceae; genus Streptomyces; species Streptomyces sp. NPDC058985. The sequence goes on from NZ_JBHYJX010000003.1 coordinate 206,749, forward strand.
TCGATCTCGGCGTCCGGCAGATCGGCGAGCATCACCCGGCCCACGGAGGTCAGGTGCGCCGGGAAGCGGGTGCCCACCGTGATCGACGCGGTCATGATGCGGCTGGTCGGGACCCGCGCGACGTACACGACGTCGTCGCCGTCCAGGACGCACAGCGAGGACGACTCCCGTACCTGTGCCACCAGTTGTTCCAGGTACGGCTCGGCGAGCTGCGCCAGCGTGAAGCCCGCCAGATAGGAGTAGCCCAGCTCCAGCACCCGCGGGGTGAGGCGGAAGCGCCGGCCGTCGGTGTGGACGTAGCCGAGGTCGGCCAGGGTGAGCAGGAAGCGGCGGGCGGCGGCGCGGGTCAGGTCGCAGGCGCGGGCGACCTCGCTCAGGGTGAGGGCCGGATGGTCGGCGTCGAAGGCCCGGATGACGGCCAGGCCGCGTTCGAAGGACTTCACGAAGTGCGGGGCGCGGGGCGCGTCTTCGGACATCTGGCCTCCGGCGAAGGCCGCACGGCGAGCCGCGCGGCGGGACGGGCTGCACGAACGACCGTACGCGCTGCGCACGCTATGAGTGCGCCGCGCGCGGTGTCAACGAGCCACGGTTGAATCAGCAACGGCCCATCGTGCCAAGCCCATTGACCCGGACTCCCCGGCGGCCCTACGTTCCCGCTGAGCACGTTCGTGCTGTCTGCGCACAACCTGTCGGAGTACCCGGTCCGGTCCCACAGGAGGAGCCATGCGTCGTCTGTTCGTCGGCCTCACGGCCGTGTCCGTCCTAGCCGCCGCGACGGCGTGCGGATCGTCCGACGGCTCCGGGGGGCCGGACGGGGCCGGCTCGTCCGGCTCCACCACCTCGGTCGAGGTGGGCCTCATCCCGATCGTCGATGTCGCGCCCCTGTACCTGGGGCAGAAGAAGGGCTTCTTCGAGGAGCGGGGGCTGCAGCTGTCGTTCGCCAGTGCGCAGGGCGGCGCGGCGATCGTGCCCGGCGTGGTCAGCGGTCAGTTCCAGTTCGGCTTCAGCAACATGACGTCCCTGATGATCGCCCAGTCCAACGGCGTGCCCGTGAAGGCGGTGGCCAACGGCATCGCCTCCACCGGAGAGGTGGGCAAGGACTTCGAGGCGCTGACCGTCAAGGGCGACAGCCCGGTCAAGTCGCCGAAGGACCTGGAGGGCAAGAAGGTCGCCATCAACACGCTGAAGAACATCAACGAGACCGCGGTGCGGGCCTCGGTGCGCGAGGCGGGCGGCGACCCGGACGAGGTGGAGCTGGTGGAGCTGGCCTTCGACCAGATGCCCGCCGCGCTCGACGCCGGCCGGATCGACGCGGCGATGGTGGTGGAACCGGCGCTGGCCACCGTCAAGAGCCAGGGCGGCCGGGAGATCGCCTCCCCCATGATCGACATCGCTCCGAAGCTCACCGTCGCCATGTACTTCACCTCCACGCGGTACGCGCAGGAGAACCCGGAGGTGGTGAAGAGCTTCCAGGAGGCCACCGCCGAGTCCCTCGCCTACGCCGACGCCCACCCGGACGAGGTGCGCGAGATCGTCACCACCTACACCAAGATCCCGGCGGACGTGCTGGCGAAGGTGACCCTGCCGAAGTGGCCGGCCGAGCCGAACCGCGCCGCCATCGAGGAACTGGCGCGGCTCGGCGAGGCGGACGGCCTCTTCAAGGAGTCGCCCGACCTGGACGAGCTGCTGCCGTGAGGGGTGGCAACGCCGCACTCGGTGCGGCCGGGCTCACGGCCTTCCTCGCGCTGGGCGAGGCGGTGCCGAGGCTCGGCCTGGTGAAGGAGGAGTACTTCCCGCCCACCAGCCGGATCGCCGACGCGCTCGGCACCGAGGTCGCGGACGGCGCCTTCTGGACGGCGCTCGGCGACACCCTCACCGGCTGGGCGCTGGGCCTGGCGATCGCGGCCGTCGCCGGGAGCGTCACCGGCGTGGTCCTCTCCGTGGTGCCGTACCTGCGCGAGGCCACGGCGTCCACGATCGAGTTCCTGCGCCCGATCCCGTCGGTCGCGCTGATCCCGCTGGCGGTCCTGCTGTACGGCACCGGACTGCGGTCGGTGCTGCTCCTGGTCGTGTACGCGGCGTTCTGGCAGGTGCTGATCCAGGTCCTGTACGGCGTCCGGGACGTGGACCCGGTCGCCGAGGAGACGGCGCGGTCCTACGGTCTGGGCACCTGGGCGCGGATCCGGCACGTGCTGTGGCCGACCGCGCTGCCGTACGTGATGACCGGGGTGCGGCTGGCGGCCGCGGTCGCGCTGATCCTCGCCATCACCGCCGAACTCGTCATCGGCGCGCCGGGGCTCGGGGCCCGGATCGCCGTCGCGCAGACCTCGCAGGCGGTGCCCGAGATGTACGCGCTGATCGTCGTGGCCGGTCTGCTGGGGCTGCTGATCAACGTGGGGGCCCGCTCGGTGGAGCGGCGGGCGCTGGCCTGGCACCAGTCGGTGCGCGGGGAGGTGGCGGTGTGAGGCGGGTGCTGTCGCGGCTGGTCCTCGCGCTCGCGCTGCCGCTGGTGCTGGTGGCCGTCTGGTGGGTGTCGTCGGCCGGCAGCCAGGACGTGTACTGGCCGCCGCTGCGCACCATCCTGGAGTCCTTCCCCGAGGTGTGGACCGGCGAGCGCTGGCGCGGTGACGTACTGCCCAGCGTCCTCAGGCTCGCGGCGGGCTACGCGCTCGCGGCCGTCGCGGGCGTGGCGGCCGGCACCCTGGTCGGCTCCCACCGGCGGGTGCGGGCGGTGTGCGAGCCGGTGCTGGAGTTCCTGCGGGCGGTGCCGCCGCCCGTGCTGGTGCCGGTGATCATGCTGTTCGCGGGCATCGGCGACACCATGAAGATCGTCGTCATCGCGGCCGGCTGCGTCTGGCCGGTCCTGCTCAACACGGTGGAGGGCGTCCGGGCGGTCGACGCGGTGATGGCGGAGACGGCCCGGTGCTACGGCGTCACGGGCGTCGCGCGGTTGCGGCACGTGGTGCTGCGCGCGGCGAGTCCGCAGATCTTCGCGGGGCTGCGGCAGGCGCTGTCGATCGGCATCATCCTGATGGTGATCAGCGAGATGTTCGCGGCGAGCAACGGGCTCGGCTTCACCATCGTGCAGTTCCAGCGGTCCTTCGCGATCCCCGGCATGTGGACCGGCATCCTGCTGCTCGGTCTGCTCGGCTTCGTGCTCTCGGTCCTCTTCCAGCTGGTCGAACGGCGGGCGCTGGGCTGGTACCACGGCCTGCGCGCCGCCGCCCGGCGGTCCCCGTGACGTCTGTCGAAAGGACGGTCCATGCTCGACGTACGCGGCCTGAAGAAGGTGTACGAGGGGTCGGGGCGGCGTGTGGAGGCGGTGCGCGACCTGACCTTCACCGTGGCGGCGGGGGAACTGGTCTGTCTGGTCGGCCCGTCGGGCTGCGGCAAGACGACGCTGCTGAAGTGTGTGGGCGGGCTGCTCGAACCGACGGCCGGGGAGGTGTTCCTGGCGGGCCGGAGGGTGGACGGCCCGCCGCCCGGAATGGCGTTCGTCTTCCAGGAGTACGGGCGCAGCCTCTTCCCGTGGATGCGGGTCGGCGAGAACGTCGAACTGCCCCTGAGACAGAAGGACCTGGGCAGGGCGCGGCGCCGGGAACTGGTCGCGGACGCGCTGGCCTCGGTCGGCCTCGCGGACGCCGCCGGGGCCTACCCCTGGCAGCTCTCCGGCGGCATGCAGCAGCGGGTGGCCATCGCGCGGGCGCTGGCGTACGAGCCCGGGGTGCTGCTGATGGACGAGCCGTTCGCGGCGGTCGACGCGCAGACCCGCGCCGACCTGGAGGACCTGGTGCGAGGGCTGTGGCGGGAGCGCGGGATCACCGTCCTGTTCGTCACCCACGACATCGACGAGGCCGTCTACCTGGGCGAACGGGTGGTGGTGCTGTCCGCCTCGCCCACGGTCGTGCGCGAGCAGCTGAAGGTCGACCTGCCGGCCGAGCGGGACCAGGTGCACACCCGGGTGTCCCCGCGCTTCGCCGAGCTGCGCACCCATGTGTACGAGCAGATCCAGGCGGCGAAACGGGGGACGCCCTCTCCCGTGAAGAGCGACGCGCCGCCGTCTCACTGACCCGGGGCCGCCCACAGCCCTCGTACGTGTCCCAGGTGCCGTGTCATCACCGCGCGCACGGCCTCCTCGTCGCGGGCGAGCAGCGCGTCGAGGATCTCCAGGTGCTCCTCCGCCGACGCCTGGAGCCGCCCCTGCTCCACCAGCGCCGTCAGCCCGTAGAGCCGGGAGCGGCGGCGCAGGTCCCGTACGACCTCCACCAGGTGGGCGTTGCCCGCGAGTTCCAGCAGGCCCAGGTGGAAGCGGAGGTCGGCGTCGACGTACGCGATGAGGTCACCGGCCAGTGCGGAGGTGACGATCTCCTCGGCGACGGGGCGCAGCGCCTGGAGGGTGACGGTGTCGGCGGTGGTGGCGAGCCCGGTCGTGGTCGGGATCTCGATGAGCGAGCGGATGTGGGTGTACTCGTCCAGCTGCCGTTCCGAGACGGCGGTGACGCGGAACCCCTTGTTGGGCACGGTGTCGACCAGGCCCTCCCTGACCAGGTCGAGCATCGCCTCGCGGACGGGGGTGGCGGAGACACCGAAGCGGGCGGCGAGGCCGGGCGCCGAGTAGACCTCGCCGGGGCGCAGTTCGCCCGCGATCAGGGCGGCGCGCAGCGCCTCGACGACCCGCTCGCGGTGGCTGGGCTTGCGGCCGCCGAGGACGGGCAGCGCGGGACCGGAGGCGGTCACAGCACGAACCCCGCCGGGAAGGGGTCCTCGGGGTCCAGCAGGTACTGGGCGGTTCCGGTGATCCAGGCGCGGCCGGTGAAGCTGGGCAGGACGGCCGGGTGCCCGGCGACCTCGGTGGTGCCGAGCAGCCGTCCGGTGAACCGGGTGCCGATGAAGGACTCGTTCACGAACTCGGTGTGCGGCGGGAGTTCGCCCCGGGCGTGCAGCTGTGCCATGCGGGCGCTGGTGCCGGTGCCGCAGGGCGAGCGGTCGAACCAGCCGGGGTGGATCACCATGGCGTGCCGGGAGTGGCGGGCGGTGGAGTCGGGTGCGGTCACCTGGACATGGTGGCAGCCGTGGATGGACGGGTCGTCGGGGTGTACGGGTTCGCCCCCGGCGTTGATCGCCGCCATCAGGGACACACCGGCGGCGAGGATGTCGTCCTTGCGGGACCGGTCGAAGGGCAGCCCGAGCCGCTCCACCGGCAGGATCGCGTAGAAGTTCCCGCCGTAGGCGAGGTCGTACGTCACCGTCCGGCCGTCGGGCAGGGTGACCTCGCGGTCGAGGCCGACGGCGAAGGACGGAACGTTCCGCAGGGTCACCGCCCTGGCCGCGCCGCCCTCCACCGCGACCTCGGCGACGACGACCCCGGCGGGGGTGTCGAGGCGGATCGTGGTGAGAGGTTCGACGACCTCCACCATGCCGGTCTCCACCAGGACGGTCGCCACACCGATGGTGCCGTGGCCGCACATGGGGAGGTAGCCGGAGACCTCGATGTAGACGACGCCCCAGTCGCAGTCGCTCCGGGTGGGTGGCTGGAGGATCGCACCGCTCATGGCGGCATGCCCTCGCGGCTCGTTCATCAGCAACCGCTTGACGTCGTCCCGGTGTGCGCGGAAGTACAGCCGCCGTTCGTTCATGGTCGCGCCGGGGATGGTGCCGATGCCGCCGGTGATCACCCGGGTGGGCATGCCCTCGGTGTGCGAGTCGACGGCGTGCAGGACGAGCTTGCTGCGCATGGTGCTCCCTTCCTCGCGCTTTCGCTACGCCAGTCCGGCCGCGAGGGCCTTCTCGGTGGCGGCGCGGACGGCGGCCTCCTGCGCGGGCAGCAGGGGCACGCGGGGTGGCCGGCAGGGGCCGCCGCGTCGCCCGGCGAGGTCCATGGACAACTTGATGGCCTGGACGAACTCGACCTTGGAGTCCCAGCGCAGCAGGGGGTGCAGCTCCCGGTAGAGCGGCTCGGCCGTGGCCAGGTCGCCGGCGACGGCCGCGCGGTACAGCTCGACGCTGGCGGCGGGCAGGGCGTTGGGGTATCCGGCGATCCAGCCCTTCGCCCCGGCGATCGCCAGCTCCAGCAGGACGTCGTCGGCGCCGGCCAGCAGGTCGAGGTCGGGGGCGAGTTCGGCGATGCGGTAGGCCCGGCGGACGTCGCCGGAGAACTCCTTCACCCCTTGGACGTGTCCCTCGCCGTGCAGTCGGGCCAGCAGCTCGGGCACCAGGTCGACCTTGGTGTCGACGGGGTTGTTGTAGGCGACCACGGGCAGCCCGGTCCGGGCGACCTCGGCGTAGTGCGCGAGGACGGAACGCTCGTCGGCCCGGTAGGCGTTGGGCGGCAGCAGCATCACCGCCCCGCAGCCCGCCTCGCCCGCCTGCTCGGCCCAGCGGCGGGCCTCGGCGGACCCGTAGGCGGCGACGCCGGGCATGACGCGCTGCCCGCCGACCGCGGCGACCGCGGTCTCGACGACCCGGGCGCGCTCCTCGGGGGTGAGCACCTGGTACTCGCCGAGGGAGCCGTTGGGGACCACGCCGTCGCAGCCGCTCGCGACGAGCCAGGCGCAGTGCTCGGCGTAGGCGTCGTGGTCGACGGAGAGGTCGTCGTGGAGCGGGAGCGCGGTGGCGACGAGGACGCCGCGCCAGGGACGGTGGTCGGTCATGAGGGTCCTCTCCCGGAATGTTGGGGGCCTTCTTCTCGCGGTTCGGGGTTCTCTTCTCGCGGTTCGGCGTTCTCTCCTCGCGGTTCGGGGCTCTCTGCTCGCGGTTCGGGGTTCTCTGCTCGCGGTTCGGGGTTCTCTGCTCGTGGTTCGGGGTTCTCGTCTCGTGGTTCGGGGTTCTCTGCTCGCAATCCGGGTTCCGGGCGGGCGAGGACGCCCAGCGGTACGGGGCGGGCGAACAGCCGCCGGGAGGGCGCGGTTTCGCATCCGGCGATGCCCGCGACGGCGGCACCGCACATCCGGCCCTGGCACCAGCCCATCCCGGCCCGGGTCAGCAGCTTCACGGTGCGGACGTCGCCCGCGCCCAGCTCGTCGACGGCCTCGCGGACGGCACCGGCGGTGACCTCCTCGCACCGGCAGACGAGGGTGTCGTCGGTGATCCGCCCGGTCCAGGCGGCGGGTGGGGTGAAGGCGGCGGCGAGGGCGTCCGCGGACCGCCGCAGCCGGGCGCGGGTCCTGGCGGCCGGTGCCCATCCGGCGGGGTCGGGCTCGGTGCCGCGCAGCCGGGCGGCGACCGAACGTCCGGCGATGTGCCCCTCGGCGAGCGCGAGCCCGGCGCCGCCGACACCGGTCGCCTCCCCCGCCGCCCACACGCCGGGGACGCTGGTGCGCTGCTCGGCGTCGACGGCCACCGTCGGTCCGTCCGGGCGGCAGCCGAGCCCGTCGGCGAGGTCGGTGTGCGGGAGCATGCCGTGGCCGACGGCCAGGGTGTCGCAGGGCAGGTACCGTCCGGTGCCGCGCCGCACGCGTCCCTCGGTGTCGAGGGCGGCGACGGTGACACCGGTGAGGCGGTCGTCGCCGTGGGCGCGGACGACGGTGTGCCGGGTGCGGGGGCGGACGCGGTGGCGCAGCAGCCGGGCCGCGTATCCGGCGGCCTCGGGGAACTTGCCGGCCAGGTCGCGGGCCTGCCGGGCGACGTCGCGCGGGCCGGCCGACTCCACGAGCGCCGCGACCCGCACCCCGGCTGCCGCGAGGCCGGTTGCCACGGGCAGCAGCAGCGGCCCGGTCCCGGCGACGACGCCGGTCCGTCCGGGTACCACGAGGCCGCCCTTGAGCATGGCCTGGGCGCCGCCGGCCGTGACGACGCCGGGAAGTGTCCAGCCGGGGAAGGGCAGGACGTGTTCGTAGCCGCCGGTGGCGAGCAGCACCGCGTCGGCGCGCACGGCGACCGGCTCCTCCTGCTCGGGGCCGAGCAACGCGTGCACGGTGAAGGCACCGGACCTCGCCTCCACGTACCAGACATGATGGTCCGGCAGGACGCGCACGCCGCCGGCGGCGAGTCCGTCCCGGAGCCGCTCCCAGGTGCGCCACTGGTGGTGCAGCGCACGTGGCCGACGGGCGTCCAGCGCGGCGGCGGGCTGCCGGAAGTACTGCCCGCCCGGCCCGTCCGCGCCGTCCAGGACGGTGACCCGCACCCCTCGCGCGTCCGCCGCCAGCGCCGCCGCGAGCCCGGCCGGACCCGCACCGACCACCACGAGTTCAGTCCGCATGGCCCGTGCCCTCCTGGGTGCGGATCACGTCGCCGGGCCGCACCGGCACCAGGCAGGCGCGCTGGTTCGGGCGGTCGTTGACGGTGACCAGGCAGTCGAAGCACACCCCGATCCCGCAGAACACCCCGCGCGGGCGGCCCGACCCCCGCGTGGTGCGCCAGGAGCTGACGCCGGCCGCCCAGAGCACGGCGGCGACCGTCCGGCCGGGCAGCGCCTCGGTCCGCCGGCCGTCGACGGTGACCGTGAAGGGGGGCGCGGGCCGCGCCCGGACCAGCCGCAGCGGATTCACCGGACCTCCTCGGGAAAGCGGTCGGGGCGGAACGGGGCCGGGTCGAGGGCGGGCCGCGCGCCGGTCAGCAGCCCGGCGATCAGGTGCCCGGTGCCGGTGGACAGGCCGATGCCGGCGCCCTCGTGCCCGCACGCGTGGTAGAGGCCGGGCACCCTGGGGTCCGCGCCGATGGCCGGCAGGTGGTCGGGCAGGTACGGGCGGAACCCGGCGTACGCGCGCAGGGCCCGGACCCGTGCGAGGAAGGGGAAGAGCCGGGTCGCGCCGGAGGCCAGGGCCCGCAGCGCCGGGAGGGAGACGGAGCGGTCGAAGCCGACCCGTTCCCGGCTGGCGCCGATGAGCACCGGCCCCGCGGCGGTCCCCTCGACCACCGGTGAGGTCTGCAGGGCCGCCGAGTCGCTGGCCACGTCGGCGACGTAGTCCGCCGCGTACACCTTGTGCCGCACCCGGGGCGGCAGGGGTTCGGTGACGAGCACGTAGCCGCGCCGGGGCAGGACCGGCAGCCGTACGCCCGCCAGCGCGGCCACTTCGCCGCCCCACGGCCCCGCCGCGTTCACGACCGCCGGGGCGTGCAGTACGCCCCGGTCGGTGCGCACCCCGCGCACCGCGCCGTCCGGGGCGTGCAGGAAGCCGGTCACCGTGCGGCCGGTGAGCAGCCGGGCGCCGGACGCCCGCAGCAGGTGGGCGGCGGCCAGGGCGGGCATGACCTGGGCGTCCTGCGGATAGTGCACGGCGCCCGCCAGGCCGGGGGCGAGGTGGGGTTCGAGGTCGGGCAGCCGGTCTGCGGGCACGGACACCGCCTCCACCCCGGCCGCCCGCTGCCCCGCGGCGAACGTCTCCAGGCCGGTCAGTGCCTCGGGGATGGCGGCGACGACGACTCCGCCCTTGGGCTCGTACTCGACCTCCCGGCCCAGTTCCCCGGCGAGCGCGGTCCACAGGCGGGCGGAGAGCAGGGCGAGGTCCAGTTCGGGGCCGGGCTCCTTGTCCGAGACGAGGAGGTTGCCCTCCCCCGCTCCGGTGGTGCCGCCGGCCACGTGGCCACGGTCCACCACGATCACGTCGAGCCCCTCGCGGGCGGCGTACAAGGCACAGGCCGCGCCCACCATCCCGGCTCCGACCACTACGACATCGCAGGTCAGCGACTCCGTCACGCCAGTACTATGTCACACACCACAGTGTCTGGGAACAGTGCCGCGGGCGGCCGTACCGCCGTTCACTCGGCTACCGGGACGACCCTCAGGTGGGAGGCGGTGGTGCGGCGGGCGCGCTGCGGGCGGTGCGGGGTGCGGCGCGGCTCGCGCAGCACGAGCGTCAGCCGGGTGTACCCCAACTCCGCCAGCGCCGCGGGCGTTTCGACCACGATCCGGCACTCGGTGGTGCCGCGGCGCGGGTCGGGGTGGTGCAGCGGCCGTACGGCTCCGTCGTGTTCGACGGCCCGGGCGCCGACGGCGCGGACCCAGTGGGGCAGACCCTGGCGGTAGGCGGCCTCCATGATCGGATCCTGGGCGATGTCGCGGCGCACCGCCTGGAGGCCGGGGTCGTGGCCGTACCGCTCCAGGGTGGCGGCGAAGTGCGCCAGCATGGGCAGGCACCAGCTCGACTCGTGCTCGCCGAGCACCTCGGCGGCGTCCGGGTGGAAGAGCACGAAGCGCAGGAAGTTGTCGTCCGGCATGGCCGTCGGGTGCGGTCCGGCACCCCGGAAGAGTGTCCGGAAGGCGCCGTTGGCCAGCACCACGTCCCAGCGGTGGTCGACGACGAGAGAAGGGAAGGGCACGGCGTCCAGGAGGGCGGTGTAGTCCTGGAGATACGCCTGGGTCTCGGGGGTCGTGGGGCCGGGCGGCGGCGCCGGCCGCTGCCCTCCTGCCTGAAATGCCATCGGGAGGTCACCCCTCTTGCCTATGCGGCCTTCTCGCGGCGTCCCGATCCTGGTGCCCCGACGCGAGGCGTGTCAACTATCGTGGCATTTCGTGCCTGTTGACGACTGAAATAGGCCACAGTTGTGGCGAGACCTGGATGTGAGTTCGAGCGGCAGGCTACTCTCCGGGAGTTCACGGCAACCGCTTGTGAGAAGCCTGTGAGGCCTGTGAGAGACATAGGGGAGCTGTCGGTGACGGGTGGCTTCGAGGATCCGGGCGCCATGCCGGCCACCGCGCCGGCCGCCGTAGTCGCCCGGGTCGCCGCGCTCGCGGACCGGCTCGGTGTGCCGCACGCCGAGGTCTTCGACGTCGGCCGGCTGTCCGCGGCCTCCGGCGTCCCCGAGCCCGTGGTCGGCGCCCTGCTCGGCGGACGGCCCGCGGGGGAGCCCGATGTGCAGACGCGCTTCCTGCAGCGGCTCGATCTGCTGCGCCGCACCCGGCTGAAGCCGAACGGCCGCAAGTACACCCAGCAGGAGATCGCCGACGGCGCCGGCATGTCGCGGCAGCAGGCGGGCGCGCTCATCAACGGCGACCGGCGGCCGACCATGGAGCACTGCGACGCCCTGCAGCGCTTCTTCCGGGTGCACGCCGGGTTCCTCACGGCCGAGGACCCCGAGGCGCTCGTGGGCGCCCTCCAGCACACCGAGCAGGAGTTGCTCCAGCAGCTCGCCGACCGGGAGCGGAGGGCGGCGGCCGTCGCCGACGACCCGCTGGAGCGGCTGCTGCAGGACCACGGGGTGCGCGGCATCGCCTGGCGCGCCGCCCAACTGCCCACCGACCAGCACCGCGACAAGGTCGCCGAGTGGCTGGACATGCTCCTGGAGAGCGTCAAGCGGCCCGAGTCGTGAGCCCGTCGTGAGCGTGGGGAGAACCGTGGGCATCGGCAAGGAGATGCGCCGCCTGTGCGGCGAGCTGGTCGAGGAGCTGGCCCTGACCGCACCGGCGCGGCCCACCGAGCTGTACGCGGCCCTGTGCGAGGCGATGAGCCGGCGGCGGGGCCGTCCCGTGGTGTTCCGCATGGCCGCCTTTCCTCCCGGGACCGCCAGCGGACTGTGGCTCGACATGGCCGACCGGGACCTGGTCGTCGTCGAGGAACGCACCGCGCCGGAACACCAGTTGGTGATCCTCGGGCATGAGCTGTGGCACATGAAGGCCGGGCACCGCGGCCACCACGTCGAGGGCGCCACGGTGGCGGCGCGGCTGCTGGACGGGGACGGCGCGGACCGGGACGAGGAGGCACTGCGGGCCACCGTGCGCGCGGTCGCCGCCCGCTCCCACTTCGACCTCGCCGAGGAGAAGGAGGCGGAGGCCTTCGGTCTGCTGCTCGCCAGCAAGTGCCGGACGTGGCTCGCGGGTTCGGCGCGGCGCGGTCCGGTGCAGCGGGACCATCTGGCGGGGCGGATCGGCGCGTCGCTCGGCTACCTGGGCTGACGGCCCCCGGCGGGCGGTACCGGCCGGTGCGCGGGGCGCGGTCCGGCGGGATTGTCAGTGGTGGACGGCAAGCTGGAAGGGTGCCACCGCCGTGCGGGGGCACGTGACCGCCGACGTCGTTGTGGGGAGAGCCGGGCGATGACCACCGCCACCGTACTGACCGACCACGAGCGCGCCGCCGTGCAGGCCTATCTGCGCCTCCTGCACACGGTGCGGGCCGGCTTCGACACCGCGCCGGGACCGCCCGGCACCGCCCGCCCGCCGATCGTCCCGCCCTCGGTACTCGCCGAGGCGGACCGCGCCCTGCAGGCGGCGGGCCTCACGGGGAACGAGGGGGAGTTCTTCCGGCTGCTGAGAAGCTGGTGCTCCCACCCCTGACGCCCCCTCAGGCGTGCGGCACCGTGACCGCCGAGGCGACCAGGCCGTCGCGGGCGTTCCAGCGGCCGTCGAAGTGGGTCACGCGCCGCCCGCCCACGGTGGGGCCGGGCACGAGGAGGGCGGCGCGCAGGGTGCCGCGGCGCGGATCGACCGGGTCCACCGTCAGCTCGATGTCCGCCTCGGAGAAGTCCAGCCACAGCCCGGTGAGGGGGAACCACGCCTTGTAGACCGACTCCTTGGCGCTGAACAGCAGCCGGTCCCAGTGGATGCCGGGCCGTCGCTCGGCCAGCAGCCGCAGCCGCTCCACCTCGGCGGGCAGCGCCACGCCCTCCAGGACGCCCTCCGGGAGGGGCCCGTCGGGTTCGGCGTCGATGCCGAGGGAGGCCAGGTCGGTGAGGCGGACCAGTGCGGCGGCGCAGTAGCCGTCGCAGTGGGTCATGCTCCCGGTCAGCCCGGCCGGCCAGCGCGGCGCACCGCGTTCCCCGGTCAGCACGGGCTGCGCGGGCACGCCGAGCTTCTCCATGGCCCGGCGCGCGCAGGACCGGACCACGGTGTACTCGCGCCGCCGCTTGGCGACCGCCCGTGCGATCAGCGGCTCCTCCTCCGGGAGGAGCGGGAGGTGCCCGGTGTCGTCGAGGCCGCGCGCCTCCACGGCCACGACCGTGCCGGGCAGCAGTTCCTCGATCAGGGGAGCGGTCAAGGGGACACCTCCTCGGACACCGGCGACGGCAGGATGCGGCGCAGTTGCCCCGGCGGACCGGTCCGCTTCCGCCACTCGCGCGGATAGCCCACCGAGACCTCCTCGAAGCGGACGCCCTCGTGCCAGGTGGTCCGCGGGATGTGCAGGTGCCCGTAGACCATGGTGGCGACCCGGAACCTGCGATGCCAGTCGGCGGTCCTGTCGGTACCGCACCACATGGCGAACTCGGGGTACCACAGGACGTCGGTGGGGTGACGGTCCAAGGGGTAGTGGTTGACGAGGACCGTCGGCAGTTCCGCCGGGAGCGCGGCCAGTCTGCGCTCGGTGTCCGCGACCCGCGCCCGGCACCAGGCCTCGCGGCTCGGGTACGGGTCGGGGTGCAGCAGGAACTCGTCGTTGCAGACCACGCCGGTGCCGTGCGCGTACGCCAGCCCCTCGTCCATGGTGGCGCACCCGTCGGGCAGGAACGAGTAGTCGTAGAGCAGGAACAGCGGTGCGACGACTGCCGGACCGCCGGCCCCCTCCCACACCGGGTAGGGGTCTTCGGGTGTGGTCACGCCCAGCTCGCGGCACACCTCGACCAGGTGTTCGTAGCGCGCGACGCCGCGGAGGGTGACCGGGTCCTTGGGATGGGTCCACAGCTCGTGGTTGCCGGGGGCCCAGACGACCCGGCGGAAGCGGTCCGCGAGGGTGCCCAGGGCCCAGCGGATGTCGGCGACGGTCTCCGCGACGTCACCGGCGACCAGGAGCCAGTCGTCGTCGGAGCCGGGCCGCATCTTCTCGACCAGCGCCCGGTTCTCCGCGTATCCGACGTGCAGGTCGCTGATGGCCCACAGCTCTCCCCGGCCACCGGACGTCGACGTCATCCCCCACCCCTTCGGCGTGCGCGTTTGCACGCCACGAGATCACATCCCCCACCCCGTCACAAGAGCGGCCCGCCCCGGCCCGGAGCATCCGTGTGACGCTCGTTGCGCTCGGGGGCGCGGGTACCCCTATGATCGCCCCAACACCACCGCCACGACTCTCCCTTCACGCAGAGCGGCCCCGGTGTCCCTCCAATCCCCTGGCCGGGCACGGCCCGCTTCGCCGTGCCCGCGAACCCCGAAAGGCGGCTTGCATGGTTTCTCCCGTACGCGTCTGGCTCAACCGTACGTACGCGGAGAACGTCTTCTTCATGGATCAGCTGCGCAGAAATCCCGCCGACCGGGCCGTCGAGATCCATGCCACGCACGGCGACCCGGACTCCCCGGTGCTGGCCGCCGCGGACACCGCCGACCTGGAGCCGGAGGGGCTGTCCCCGGCCGGCTACGTCGAGTACGCCCTGGCCCAGTGCGCGCGACGCGGCATCGACGTGTTCGTGCCCCGGCTGCACCAGTCCGCGATCGTGGCCCACCGCGCCGAGTTCGAGGCGGCCGGTACCGCGCTGCTCGCGCCGCCCCCGGAGGCGGTGGCGGTCTTCCAGGACAAGGTGATCGCCTACGAGGCGGTCCGCGCGATCGGCGTGCCGGTGCCGCCGTGGTGGCGGGTCCGCACGGCCGACGAACTCGTCCTCGCGGTGGAGGAGCTGGAGGCGCACGGTCACCGGGCGTGCTTCAAGCCGGCCTCCGGCGCGGGCGGCGTGGGCTTCCGGATGGTCACCCGGGACCCCTTCTCCCTCGCGCACCTGAACGGGTTTCCGAGCCCGTCCGTCCCGCTCCCGCTGGTCGTGGAGGCGCTGCGGGCGGCCGAGGAGCCGGTCGACTGGCTGGTGATGCCGCGGCTCGAACAGCCGGAGGTGTCGGTGGACTGCCTCACCGGCCCCGACAACCGGGTGCGGCTCGCGGTCGGCCGGACCAAGAACGGCCGCCGCCGCGGTTTCACGCTCCACGAGCAGTGGCTGGCGCCGGCGCGGCGGATCGCGGAGGCCTTCGGGCTGCACCACCTGTCCAACGTGCAGTTCCGGATGTACGGGGACCGGCCGGTCCTGATGGACGTCAACACCCGGCCGGCCGGCGGGCTGCACCAGCTGGCGCTGTGCGGGGTCAACGTGCCGTGGGCGGCCGTCCGGCTGGCCCTGGGCGACGACCCGGGCGAGCTGGAGCCGCCGTTCCTTGGCCAGGACTACTCGGTGGTGTCCGGCCCGCGCCCGCTGCGGCCGGTGTCGCTGCCCCCGCAGCGCACGGACCTCACCGCCGGTCCGGCCCAGGCGCCCGCCCCGGTGGCCCCGGTCCCGCTCGCGGCACGGTCCGCCCGCCCGCTGGACGTCCCCGCACCGGACCCGGCCGCGGGGGCTCCGGCCTAAGGTGCGGGTCCCGCTGAGGATCTCGCGGGCGACTTCGTCGGCGAGTGCCTCGCCTTGACCGGGCAGGTTCCGGCGTCGGGCGATGGCCTGCGCCATGCGGGTCGGCGGAGGCGCGCCGGCCCGCTTCGGTGCCGGTGCCGCCTTCTCGTGGCCGCCGGACAGGTCGTCGGCCTCGCCTTCGCCCCGCCCGCTATGATCACGGCGCTATTGATCACGGCGCTGTCGAACTGCGCTGCAAGGTGTACCGGTCGAGTGAATCCGGGTCGCCGATCCAGTAGAAGAGGACGGGCTTCTCCTCGGTGCCGCCGGAATGCCAGTCGATGCCCTCCATGCAGCCGCTGACCCGGAGATCGAGCTGCGGGGTTCCGGACGGCGATTCCCTCCGCGTCCACGAGCCGGAGCCACCGCACTGCTCGGGGGCGTCCCCGTCGTTCGCCGGCTCCGCGGTACGGGCCCCCAGATCGTCGGCCACCGCGGTGCCGTCCGCCCGGAGGACGAGGGTGCCGCCCTGGTCGTCGGTCCAGGTACCCACGAGCTTCGCGGCGGTGAGCCGTGGCGGCTCGTACAGCTGGATCAGGCCGGTCCCGTAGGCCACCAGGCCACCGACGAGGACCACCGCCGGCAACGTCACTCCGCAGACGGACACCACCCCGGCCAGACCGAACCGCCGACCGGTGCCGCGCATGACGGTCACGGCCCGTGCGCACAGGACGGCGGGCACCAGGCCGAGGAAAGCCGCGACGAGAACCAGCGGGAGCACCGTCCAACCGCCGCCGAGCAGCCCCGTCGGAACCCCGGAGCACACGGCGGCCACCGTGGCGAACACCCCGCAGGCGGCCAGAGACCGGCGCACCGTCTCCGGCCGCCCGGTCCTGCGGGCCGACCAGCGCGACAGCCGCACGACCGGCAGGACGGCCGCCGCCGATCCGATCAACGCCGCCAGGCCGAGCATGACCACGGTCACCACGGTCACGAGGAGATACCCGACGTAGGCCGGGAGGCCTGCGGCGAAGTAGTGCTCGTCCCGCAAGCCCGCCAGGAAGTAGACGACCAGCGCGAGCGCGCCCTCCGCCGCCAGCGTGACCGCCCCGGTCAGCCACGCGGCCGTCCAGCCCGCGCCGCCGACCCGCTCCGGCCCCGCAGGAGCCGTCGCCCCCTGTCTCTCCACCGTCCAGTGCGCCATCCCCGCCCCTTCCCTGCCATGTCCGCTACATCATCCACCTGACCTGCAGGACCGCCGCAGCAGGGGTGCCGGCCTCCCTCCCGTGTGCACCCTGGAGTCGATACGCGGCTGGGGCCTGTCACCTCCCCGGCGGGCCCCGTACGCTCGACCCCGCAATCCTCCCCCTTCTCGTCCCCTCCCCTCCGGAGGACGCCCGGCCATGACCGACCTCCCTCGCTCCCGCCCCAGCCCGGCCGAGCACACCCCCACCGCGCCCGAACGACTGCTCTCCGTCCTCGCCGCCTTCGACCACGGGCACCCGGCGCTGTCCCTGACGGAGATCAGCCGCCGGGCCGGGCTGAGTCTGACCACCGCGCACCGGCTGGTACGCGCCCTGACCCGGTGGGGCGCGCTGGAACGGGACCCGTCGGGCGTCTACCACGTGGGCCTGCGGCTGTGGGAGGTCGCCGCGCTCGCCCCGCGCGGCCTCGCGCTGCGGCAGGTCGCGCTGCCGTACCTGGAGGACCTGTACGAGGCGACGCACGAGAACGTGCAGCTGGCGGTGCGGGACGGCGGCGAGGTCGTCTACATCGAGTGGCTGGCGGGCCGTTCGTCGGTCGGCGTGCACATCCGCGTCGGCGCCCGCTGGCCGCTGCACGCCACAGGGGTCGGACTCGCCCTGCTCGCGCACGGCGAACCGGAGTTCCAGGAGGCGTACCGCGCGGGACCGCTCGCCTCCTTCACGCCGTACACGATCACCGACCCGGGGCTGCTGCGCCGGGTGCTGGCGGAGGTGCGGCGCACGGGCGCGGCGGTGAGCGACCGTCAGGTCACCGACGACGCGCTGTCGGTGGCCGCTCCCCTGTACGGCCCGGACGGGACGGTGACCGCGGCCGTCTCGGTCGTCGTACCGCACGCCGGTGCCCGGGTGCCGGCGCTCGTCCCGGCCGTGCGGGTGGCGGCGCGGGGGATCTCCCGGGCTCTGGGGTGGCGCCCGGAAGCCGCGGCGGGCAGCCGGGGCACGGAGGATCCCGGGCGGTGCTCGTGACCCTGCCGTGCGCCGCGCGGTTGGAGGAGATCCGCTTCTGCGTCGACGGCAACAACTTCCACACCGTCCGCGCCAACCAGGTCGACGCGACGACGTGGGCGAACGCCACCGACCACGGCTGCTTCATCATCCTCAACGTGGCGATGGGCGGCGGCTTCCCGGACGCCTTCGGCGGCGGCCGCGACGCCTACAGCGCCGTCGAGGCCGAGTCGTACGACGCCCAGTCCGGCACCGTGACCGAGGGCAGTTCGGCCGCGGGCGGCGGTCGCAACCTCGGTTGCCCTCGCCAACGGGGACTGGGTTCAGTACAAGGGCGTCGACTTCGGTTCGACACCGGCCACGCAGTTCAAGGCCCGGGTGGCGAGCGGCGCCCCGGCCGGCGTCAGCGGGCTGGTGGAGGTGCGCCTGGACAGCCGCACCAGTACGCCGGTCGGCAGCTTCGCCGTGGGCAGCACGGGCGGCCGGCAGTCCTGGCGCACGATCCCGGCGAACATCGGCTCGGTGACGGGCACCCACGACGTGTATCTGACGTTCAGCAGCGGGCAGCCCGCCGACTTCGTGAACGTGAACTGGTTCAGCTTCGGCCGCTGAGCCGCGAGCGGCCCGGCCACAACCCGGCCAACAAGCCCCCCGCAGGAGGGCGAAGGGGCTCCACACACCGTGGGGCCCCTTCGTCGTACGTCCGCAGGCGCCGGCGACCGGCCGCTCAGCGCAGCTCGGCGCGGAAGGCCGCCGGCGTCTGGTCGGTGTGCTGCTGGAAGAACTTGGAGAAGTTCGCCGCGTCCGGGAAGCCGACCGCCGCGCCGACCCGGCCGATCGGCATCTCGGTGTGGGCGAGGAGCCGTCTGGCCTCCAGGACCACGCGCTTGTCGATGAACCCCTTGGGCGTCTCTCCGGTGGCCGCGCGCACCGCGCGGACGAGGGTGCGGCGGGAGTAACCGAGCGCGTCGGCGTAGGCGCTGACGCTGTGATTGGTGGCGAAGCCCCGCTCGACCGCCTCGCGGAACAGGGTGAAGGTCGTGTCCCACGGCGTGTCCGCCCGCCCCTCGCGGGCCGCCTGGGCGGAGCTGACGGCCAGATGGGCCAGGCGGAGCAGGAACGCGGAGAGCGTGTGGCGCAGCACCGCGGTGTGCAGGCTGAGCGGCAGGGTCGTCGCGTCCTCGTACTCGCGCCGCAGTTGACCGAGGGCGGCGGTGAGGCCGGCCAGCCGCGCCTCGTCGGGGCGGAGCAGCGGGGGCAGGTCGTAGCGGTAGAGGCCGGTGGCCTCCACGGTGGCGCGCGGCAGGAAGCCGGGCTGCATGGTCAGCACGGTTCCGCGGTACTCGCTGTCCGGCGAGAAGCGGTGGACCTGTCCGGGCCGGATCCACAGCAGATCGCCGGCCGTGGCCTCGTACTCGGTGAAGTCGATCATGTGCCGGACCGGGCCGCCGGTGAAGAGCATGACGACGTGGAAGTCGATGCGGTGGACGCGGTGCAGCGGGGCGTGCGCGTGCCAGGTGCGGCCGGCGCCCATGGGACCGATCTGCATACCGACGCCGAGGAGGCTGAGATCGACCGGGAAGGGGAACGTTCTGATCCCGTCGCCGCCGCTGCCGTCGCCGCCGTCTTGGCTGTTTTCGTCCGCCATGTCCTTCTCGTGCCGTCCCGCCCGTGCGCCCCGGGCCCGGGGCGTGTCCCAGTTTCACCACAGGCTGGCACAGGACGACCTTCCCTCTCAAAAGTCAGACTTTTAAGTTTGAACGCGTCAGGCCAGGTATCCCGCTCCGATCGAGGATTTCTTGAAGATGAGCACGCAGACAGTGGACAGCGCGGACCGCTTCGCATGGACCGAACTCGACCGGCGTGCCGTCGACACCGCCCGCGTCCTGGCGGCCGATGCGGTGCAGAAGGTCGGGAACGGACACCCGGGCACGGCGATGGCCCTGGCCCCGGCGGCGTACACGATCTTTCAGAAGGTGATGCAGCACGACCCCGCCGACCCGGAGTGGACCGGCCGTGACCGCTTCGTCCTCTCCCCCGGCCACACGTCCCTGACCCTCTACACCCAGCTCTACCTCGCCGGGTACGAGGTGGAGCTGGACGACCTCAGGGCCTTCCGCACACACGGCTCCAAGACGCCCGGCCACCCCGAGTACGGACACACCGCGGGCGTGGAGACGACGACCGGACCGCTCGGCCAGGGCGTGGCCAACGCGGTCGGCATGGCGATGGCCGCCCGCTACGAGCGCGGCCTGTTCGACCCCGCGGCGCCCGCGGGCGAGTCCCCCTTCGACCACACCGTCTGGGCGATCGTCTCCGACGGCGACCTCCAGGAGGGCGTCTCCGCCGAAGCCTCCTCGCTCGCCGGGCACCAGCGGCTCGGCAACCTCGTCCTCCTCTACGACGACAACCACATCTCCATCGAGGGCGACACGGCGACCGCGTTCTCCGAGGACGTGCTCAAGCGGTACGAGGCCTACGGCTGGCACGTGCACCGCGTCCAGCCCGCCGAGAACGGCGACGTCGACGTGCGCGCGCTGTACGAGGCGCTCACCGCGGCGCGGGCCGAGACCGGCCGCCCGTCCATCATCGCCCTGCGCACGATCATCGCCTGGCCCGCCCCGAACGCCCGGAACACCGAGGCCTCCCACGGCTCCGCCCTCGGCGCGGACGAGGTCGCCGCCACCAAGCGCGTCCTCGGCTTCGACCCGGAGCTGTCCTTCGAGGTCGCGGACGAGGTCCTGGCCCACACCCGCGAGGCCCTGGACCGGGGCGCCGAGGCGCACGCCGCCTGGGACAAGCGGATCGCCACGTGGCGCGGCGAGCAGCCGGAACGCGCCGAACTGTTCGACCGCGTGGTCGCCGGCCGGCTGCCCGACGGCTGGGAGGACACCCTGCCGGTGTTCGAGACCGGCAGGTCCGTCGCCACCCGCGCCGCGTCCGGCAAGGTGCTCCAGGCGCTCGGCCCGGTCCTGCCCGAGCTGTGGGGCGGCTCCGCCGACCTGGCCGGGTCGAACAACACGACGATCGACAAGACGTCGTCCTTCCTCCCCGAGGGCAACCCCCTCCCCCAGGCCGATCCGTACGGCCGCACGATCCACTTCGGCATCCGCGAGTTCTCGATGGCCGCGGAGATGAACGGCATCGCGCTGCACGGCAACACCCGCGTCTACGGCGGCACCTTCCTGGTCTTCTCCGACTACATGCGCAACGCGGTGCGCATGTCCGCGCTGATGCAGCTGCCGGTGACCTACGTGTGGACGCACGACTCCATCGGCCTGGGCGAGGACGGCCCTACCCACCAGCCGGTCGAGCACCTGGCCGCGCTGCGCGCCATCCCCGGCCTGAACGTCGTCCGCCCGGCCGACGCCAACGAGACCGCGACCGTCTGGGCCGAGATCCTCCGGCGGCACGCCACCCACCCGGCCCCGCACGGCCTCGCCCTGACCCGGCAGGGCGTGCCGGTGTACGAGCCCGACCCGGACGCGGCGCGCGGCGGCTACGTCCTCGCCGAGGCGTCCACCGGCACCCCGGACGTCGTCCTGATCGCCACCGGGTCCGAGGTCCAGCTCGCGGTGGCCGCGCGGGAGACGCTGGAGGCGGAGGGCACGCCCACACGGGTGGTGTCGATGCCGTCGGTCGAGTGGTTCGAGGAGCAGCCGCGCGCGTACCGCGAGGGCGTGCTGCCGCCGTCCGTGCGGGCCCGGGTGGCCGTGGAGGCCGGGATCGGCCTGACCTGGCACCGGTACGTGGGGGACGCGGGCCGCATCGTCTCCCTGGAGCACTTCGGCGCCTCCGCCGACGCCGAGACCCTGTTCGCCGAGTTCGGCTTCACCGCCGGCCACGTGGCCGCCGCCGCCAGGGAATCCCTGGCCAGCGTCCGCGGCTGAGCCGACCGGATCCCACCCCGATCCGGACCCCGACCCGATCGCAGAAAGAGAAGATGATCACTGTGACCGAAGCAACCGCTACCGCGGGAGCACTCACGCGCCTGGCCGGCCAGGGCGTCTCCGTCTGGCTGGACGACCTGTCGCGGCGGCGGATCGAGTCCGGCAACCTCGCCGAGCTGATCAGGACGAAGAACGTCGTCGGCGTGACCACCAACCCCTCGATCTTCCAGGCCGCCATCGGCTCCGGGGAGGGCTACGAGGAGCAGCTGGCCGACCTGGCGACCCGGGGCGTCACCGTGGACGAGGCGGTCCGCATGATGACCACCGCCGACGTCCGCGCCGCCGCCGACGTGCTGCGCGGGGTGTACGACGCGACCGGCGGCCGGGACGGCCGGGTCTCCATCGAGGTCGACCCGCGCCTGGCCCACGACACGCGGGCCACGATCGCCGAGGCCCGCCAGCTGGCCTGGCTCGTCGACCGCCCCAACGTGATGATCAAGATACCGGCGACCAGGGCCGGTCTCCCGGCGATCACCGAGGTCATCGGCGCCGGGATCAGCGTCAACGTCACGCTGATCTTCTCCCTGGAGCGCTACGGCGAGGTCATGGACGCCTACCTCGCCGGTCTGGAGAAGGCGCGGGCGGCCGGCCTCGACCTGGCGGACATTCACTCCGTCGCCTCCTTCTTCGTCTCCCGCGTCGACAGCGAGATCGACAAGCGCCTGACGCTGCTGGGCACCGAGGAGGCCCTCGCCCTGCGGGGGAAGGCCGCGCTGGCCAACGCGCGACTGGCCTACGAGGCGTACGAGAACGTCTTCGCGGGGCACCGCTTCACCGCGCTGGCCGGGGCCCGCGCCAACCCCCAGCGTCCCCTGTGGGCGTCGACCGGGGTGAAGGACCCGGCATTCCGGGACACCCTGTACGTGGAGGAGCTGGTCGCTCCCGGCACCGTGAACACGATGCCGGAGGCCACCCTGGACGCCGCCGCCGATCACGGCGACGTGCGGGGCGACACGGTCACCGGCGGGTACGCCCAGGCCCGGGCGGATCTCGCGGCCGTGGAGCGGCTCGGTGTCTCGTACGACGAGGTGGTGGAGCAGTTGGAGCAGGAGGGCGTGGCCAAGTTCGAGAACGCCTGGCAGGACCTGCTCGATGCCGTGACGAAGTCCCTCGACAGCAAGGGAGTTGACGGGGAATGAGCGAGGAGCTTCCCGCTACGACGGTCCACGAGACCAAGGCGACGAAGGAAGCCAAGGAGGCCCGCACGGCCCGGGAGGCCGCGGGGCCGCTGCACGCCGAGGAGGCCGAGGAGTCCAAGGCCGCCGGGGCGGCGAAGGCGGCCGGTCCCGCCAAGGCGCCGCGGAGCGCGAAGAAGACCGGGCCGGCCCGCGCCGCCAAGGGGGCGAAGGCGAGAGCGGCCGACGGCAAGGCCGTCACGCCCGTGGCACCGCTCGACTGGAGCAACCCCCTGCGCGATCCGCAGGACCGCCGTCTCCCTCGTATCGCCGGCCCCTCCGGACTGGTCATCTTCGGCGTCACCGGCGACCTCTCGCGCCGCAAGCTGATGCCGGCCGTGTACGACCTGGCCAACCGCGGCCTGCTGCCGCCCGGCTTCTCGCTGGTCGGCTTCGCCCGCCGGGACTGGGAGGACCAGGACTTCGCCGAGGTCGTGCACGACGCGGTCAAGGAGCACGCCCGGACGCCGTTCCGCGAGGAGGTCTGGCAGCAGCTCTCCGAGGGCATGCGGTTCATCCCGGGTGACTTCGAGGACGACGACGCCTTCGAACAGCTGCGCAAGGCCGTGGAGGAGCTGGACGCCTCCCGCGGCACCAGCGGCAACTACGCCTTCTACCTGTCGGTGCCGCCGAAGTTCTTCCCGAAGGTGGTCCAGCAGCTCAAGAAGCACGGACTGACCGACGCCCCGGAGGGCTCCTGGCGGCGCGCGGTGATCGAGAAGCCGTTCGGGCACGACCTGGACAGCGCCCGTGACCTGAACGCGCTGGTGCACGAGGTCTTCGACCCGGAGCAGGTCTTCCGCATCGACCACTACCTGGGCAAGGAGACCGTCCAGAACATCCTGGCGCTGCGCTTCGCCAACCAGATGTACGAGCCGATCTGGAACCGCTCCTACGTCGACCACGTGCAGATCACGATGGCCGAGGACATCGGCATCGGCGGCCGGGCCGGCTACTACGACGGCATCGGCGCCGCCCGCGACGTCATCCAGAACCACCTGCTCCAGCTGATGGCGCTCACCGCCATGGAGGAGCCCGCCTCCTTCGACGCGGCGTCGCTGCTCACCGAGAAGCTGAAGGTGCTGAAGGCGGTGCGGCTGCCCGACGACCTCGGCGACCACACCGTGCGCGGCCAGTACGCGGGCGGCTGGCAGGGCGGCGCGCAGGTGCCGGGCTACCTGGAGGAGGACGGCATCGACCCGGCCTCCACCACCGACACCTACGCGGCGATCAAGCTGGGCGTCGACAACCGCCGCTGGGCGGGCGTCCCGTTCTACCTGCGCACCGGCAAACGGCTGGGCCGCCGGGTCACGGAGATCGCGGTCGTCTTCCAGCGGGCCCCGCACTCCCCCTTCGACTCCACCGCGACGGAGGAGCTGGGCGAGAACGCGATCGTCATCCGCGTCCAGCCCGACGAGGGCATGACGGTGCGCTTCGGCTCCAAGGTGCCGGGCACCTCGATGGAGATCCGGGACGTGTCCATGGACTTCGCGTACGGCGAGTCGTTCACGGAGTCCAGCCCGGAGGCGTACGAACGGCTGATCCTGGACGTCCTTCTGGGCGACGCCAACCTGTTCCCGCGCCACCAGGAAGTGGAAGAGTCCTGGCGGATCCTCGACCCGATCGAGCAGTACTGGGACACGCACGGCAGGCCCGCCCAGTACGACTCGGGCGGCTGGGGACCGCGGGAAGCCGACGAGATGCTCGCACGAGACGGACGGAGCTGGCGCAGGCCATGAGGATCGACCTGACCGACACCACGGCAAGCAAGATCAACAAGGCGCTGGTGCAGGGCCGCCGGGCCATCGGCACACCGGCCGTGGGCATGGTGCTCACGCTGGTCATCGTCACCGACGAGGAGAACGCCTACGACGCGGTCAAGGCGGGTGAGGAGGCCTCGCACGAGCACCCCTCGCGCACCCTGGTCGTCATCAAGCGCCACCCCCGCAACCTGCGCGACCGCACCCGCTCCCACCTGGACGCCGAGGTCCGGGTCGGCTCCGAGGCCGGCACCGGCGAGACCGTCGTCCTGCGCATGTACGGGGAGGTGTCCGAGCACGCCGACTCGGTCGTGCTGCCGCTGCTGCTGCCGGACGCCCCGGTCGTCGTGTGGTGGCCGGTGGACGCGCCGGACAACCCCGCGGGCGACCCGCTGGGCGCGCTGGCGCAGCGCAGGATCACCGACCTCTACGCGGTCGAGCGGCCGATGGAGGTCCTCGCCCGCCGGGTCCGCTGCTACGCGCCCGGCGACACCGACCTCGCCTGGACCCGGCTGACCCTGTGGCGGTCCATGCTGGCGGCAGCGCTCGACCAGGCGCGGGTGCCGGTGACCTCCGCGGTGGTGGAGGCCGAGGCGGACAACCCGGCGGCCGAACTGCTGGCCCGCTGGCTGGAGGCACGCCTCGGCGTCACCGTCGACCGCGTGGTCACCGACGGCCCGGTGGTCACGGCCGTCCGGCTCTCCACCGCGAACGGCGAGATCGTCATCGACCGCCCGGAGGGCCCGCTCGCCACGATGACCCTGCCCGGTCAGCCCCCGCGCTCCCTCGCGCTGAAGGTGCGCCCCACCTCCGAACTGATCGCCGAGGAGCTGCGGCGCCTCGACGCCGACGAGATGTACGCCATCGCCCTGCGCGGCGAGGCCGGCAAGGAGACCCCCGTTCATGTCTGACTCCCCGAAGCTCAACCGGCGCCCCGAGTGGACCGCGCTCGCGGACCACCGCACGGACGCCATGGCGCGACCGGACCTGCGCGAGCTGTTCGCCGCCGACCCCGGGCGCGCGGAGCGGTACGTCGTGCGCGTCGGCGACCTGCGCATCGACTACTCCAAGCACCTCGTCACCGACGAGACGCTGGCCCTGCTCCAGGACCTGGCCTCGGCCACCGGCGTGTTCGGGCTGCGTGACGCCATGTTCCGCGGCGAGCGGATCAACATCACCGAGGACCGGGCGGTCCTGCACACCGCGCTGCGCGCCCCGCGGGACGCGGTGGTCGAGGTCGACGGCGAGAACGTCGTGCCCAGGGTCCACGCCGTCCTCGACAAGATGGCGGCCTTTGCGGACAAGGTCCGTTCCGGCGAGTGGACCGGTCACACCGGGCGGCGCATCCGCAATGTCGTCAACATCGGCATCGGCGGCTCCGACCTGGGACCGGCGATGGCGTACGAGGCGCTGCGCGCCTTCACCGACCGTTCGCTGACCTTCCGGTTCGTGTCCAACGTGGACGGCGCCGACCTGCACGAGGCGGTGCGGGACCTGGACCCGGCCGAGACGCTGTTCATCGTGGCGTCCAAGACCTTCACCACCATCGAGACGATCACGAACGCGACCTCGGCGCGCTCCTGGCTGCTCGACGCCTACGACGGCGACGAGAAGGCGGTGGCGAAGCACTTCGTGGCGCTGTCGACGAACGCGGAGAAGGTCGCCGGGTTCGGCATCGACACGGCCAACATGTTCGAGTTCTGGGACTGGGTCGGCGGCCGCTACTCCTACGACTCGGCGATCGGGCTGTCCCTGATGATCGCCATCGGCCCGGACCGCTTCCGGGAGATGCTCGACGGCTTCCGCATCGTCGACGAGCACTTCCAGAACGCCGAGGCCCCGGCCAACGCGCCGCTGCTCCTCGGACTGCTGGGCATCTGGTACGGCAACTTCCTCGACGCGCAGTCGCACGCGGTGCTGCCGTACTCGCACTACCTGTCGAAGTTCACCGCGTACCTCCAGCAGCTCGACATGGAGTCCAACGGCAAGTCCGTCGACCGCGAGGGCCGCGACGTGGAGTGGCAGACCGGGCCGGTGGTCTGGGGCACGCCCGGCACCAACGGGCAGCACGCCTACTACCAGCTGATCCACCAGGGCACCAAGCTGATCCCGGCGGACTTCATCGGCTTCGCCCGGCCGGTCGGCGAGCTGAGCGACGGACTGAAGGCCCAGCACGACCTGCTGATGGCCAACTTCTTCGCCCAGACCCAGGCCCTCGCCTTCGGCAAGACCCCGGACGAGGTGCGCGCCGAGGGGGTGCCGGAAGAACTGGTCCCGCACAAGACGTTCCGCGGCAACCACCCCACCACCACGATCCTCGCCACCGAGCTGACCCCGTCCGTCCTCGGGCAGCTCATCGCGCTCTACGAGCACAAGGTGTTCGTACAGGGCGCCGTCTGGAACATCGACTCCTTCGACCAGTGGGGTGTCGAACTGGGCAAGGTGCTCGCCAAGCGCGTCGAGCCCGCCCTGACCGAGGGGGCGGACGTGCCCGGCCTCGATCCGTCCACGGCCGCGCTGGTGGCCGCCTACCGCGAACTGAAGGAAGTGCACTGACATGCAGATCGGTCTTGTGGGTCTCGGCAAGATGGGCGGCAACATGCGCGAGCGTCTGCGCAACGCCGGCCACACCGTCGTCGGATACGACACCAATCCCGAGCGGGCCGACGTGAACAGCCTGGTCGACATGGTCGAGCAGCTGGACCGGCCGCGTGCGGTCTGGGTGATGGTGCCGGCGGGTGCCGCCACCCAGCACGTCATCGACCAGCTGGGTACCCTGCTCCGGCACGGCGACACGGTCATCGACGGCGGCAACTCCCGCTGGACGGACGACGAGCGGCACGCCGAGGAGCTGGCCAAGCACGGCGTCAACTTCGTCGACGCCGGTGTCTCGGGCGGGGTGTGGGGCCTGCAGAACGGCTACGCCCTCATGGTCGGCGGCGAGAAGGAACACGTCGACGACCTCAAGCCGATCTTCGACGCGCTCAAGCCGGACGGCCCGTACGGGTTCGTGCACGCCGGCAAGGTCGGTGCCGGGCACTTCTCCAAGATGGTCCACAACGGCATCGAGTACGCCATGATGCAGGCCTACGCCGAGGGCTGGGAGCTGCTGGAGAAGGTCGACTCCGTGGACAACGTCCGCGAGGTCTTCCGGTCCTGGCAGGACGGCACCGTGATCCGCTCCTGGCTCCTCGACCTGGCCGTCAACGCCCTCGACGAGGACCACCACCTGGAGAAGCTGCGCGGCTACGCGGAGGACTCCGGTGAGGGCCGCTGGACCGTCGAGGCGGCCATCGACAACGCGGTGCCGCTGCCGGCGATCACGGCCTCCCTCTTCGCGCGGTTCGCGTCCCGGCAGGACGACTCGCCGCAGATGAAGATGGTCGCCGCGCTGCGCAACCAGTTCGGCGGGCACGCCGTGGAGGCGTCGAAGAAGTAGCGCGCCGCGCCGGCGACACGTTGACGTGACCGGCCGGTTCGGGTCAGAGTCCCCGCGATGGAGATCAACGACCTGACACCGGCCGAGGCGCGCGTCTGGCGGGCGTTCGCCACGGGCACGGCGGTGGACTTCCGCACCGCGGACGACGAGGACCCCGCCGACGGCGCCTCCTGGGGGCCCGAACGGACCGTGAGGGCGGCGGTGTTGCGCTCCCTGCTCCTCGACGGCCCCCGGGAGGACGGCGAGGTGCCCGCGCTGAGCCTGGCCGGCGCCCGCGTCACCGGGCGGCTGGAGTTGCAGAACGCGGAGGTCGATCACCCCGTCCGGTTACGGCACTGCCACTTCGGCGAGGCGCCGCGGCTCTACGCGGCGCGGCTGCGCGAGCTGAACCTGAGCGAGTCCGTGCTGCCCGGACTGATCGGGCACGCCGTGCGGGTGGACGGCGTACTGCGCCTGACCCGCGCCCGGTTCGGCGGGATGGTGCGGCTCGGCGGGGCGGAGGTCACCCGCAGCCTGTACCTGGAGAGCACGCGCATCCACGACCCGGACGCCGAGGGGCCGGTACTCCAGCTGAACCAGGCGGTGGTCGGGGCCGACCTGTGGGCGCCGGGCCTGCACGTGCGGGGCGAGGTACGCCTCAACGGGGCCCGGGTGACCGGGACGGTCAACCTCACCGACGCGGTGCTCGACCGGCCCGGCGGCACCGCCGTCCAGGCCGAGACGCTCACGGCCGAGGCCGACGTGCTGATGCGGCACGCGGACGTCCGGGGCCGGCTGGAGCTGCGCGGCGCGCGGATACCCGGCCGGCTGGATCTGTCGCACGCCCGGCTGGCCAACCCCGGCGGGACCGCGCTGCGCGCCAGCAGTTGCGTGATCGGTGAACTCTGGCTGCGCGAGGGCCCGGTGGTACGGGGCACGCTCAACCTGCGCCGCGCCCAGGTGGAGGTGCTCTTCGTCCAGCCGGACGTGGTGGCGGACTGGGTCCAGCTCAACGATCTCACCTACACGTCGCTCATCCCCCACGAGCCCGCCGAGCGGCGGCTGCCGATGCTGGAGATGGGCGACAGCTACCTCCCCTTCACCTACGAGCAGTTGACCGCCGCCTACCGCCGGATCGGCGACGACGACGCGGCCCGGCTGGTGCAGCTCGCCAAGCAGCGGCGGCGGCGCCGCACCCTGCCCTGGTACGGCCGCCTGTGGGGGCACCTCCAGGACGTCACGGTCGGCTACGGCTTCCGGCCGCTGCGCGCGGGCGGCTGGCTGCTGTCGCTGCTGGCGGCCGGCTCCCTCGCGTACGGGCTGCACCACCCGCCGCCGCTCAAGCCGCAGGAGGCCCCCGACTTCAACCCGGTGTTCTACACGCTCGACCTGCTGCTCCCGGTGATCTCCTTCGGCCAGGAGAACGCCTTCTCGCCCGAGGGCTGGTACCAGACCCTGTCCTACGTCCTGATCATCACGGGCTGGATCCTGGCCACGACGGTGATCACCGGCCTGACCCGCACCGTCAGCCGCCAGTGAGGCCGCGCGCCGCGTGCTGGGCGGCCAGCCGCACCGGCGCGTTGGCCGCGCCGTAGCCGCGGTGGCCGCCGTCGCGCTGGACGAGTTCGAAGAAGACCCGTCCGACGGTGCGGGTGTAGCAGTGCCGGAACTCACCGTACGCGTCGCGGTCGTAGAGGATGCCCAGCTCCCGGTACGTCTCCAGCTCGCCGTCGGCGAACTCGAAGCGGGCCGCGAGATCGTCGTGGTAGTTGGCGGGGATCGGCAGCAGCGTGCCGCCGGCGGCGCGGAAGGCGCGGGCGGCGGCGACCACGTCGTCGGTGGCCAGGGCGATGTGCTGGGCGTGCGCGGTGTCGTCGACGGGTGCCGCGCCGACCGTCAGGACGATCCGGACGGCGCCGTCGTCCGTGCTGACGGCGCGGCTGCGCAGCAGTCCGTAGGGGTCGGCGACGTCCACGCTCTCCTGCGGGCGCAGCCCGAGGACGGCACGGTGGAAGAGCGCCGCCTCGTCGAACTGGTGCCAGGGCTGGGTGAGGGAGAGGTGGTCGACCCGCCAGGCGGCGTCGGCTTCGGCCACCGCCCCGGTCTCCTCGAAGTCCGCCCGCCAGTCGGGCAGTCCGGGGCGCCCGGTGGCGCAGAAGAACAGCTCCGTGCCGTCGGGAGCGGCCACCGCCTCCAGCGGGGCGTCGCCCGGCGCGCGACGGCGCGGCAGCACCGGGGAGAGCAGTGCCTCGGCGCGTCGGGCCGCGCCCCGCGGATCCGGCGACTCCAGGCCGACGGCGGCCAGCCGGGTGCCGTCGCGGCGTTCGGCGGGACCGGTGTTGACCAGGACCCGGGCCTCGCCGCGCTGCCAGAGGTCGACGGGTTTGCCCCGGTGCCGTGCGGTGCGGGCGAAGCCCAGCGCGCCGAGCACCGCCGAGACGGGCGCGGCGTCGGGCGTGACCAGCTCGGCGAAGGCGACCCCGGTGGGTGCGGCGGGCGCGGGCGGGGCCGCGAGCCCGACGCTCTCCTGGAGGGTGAGCAGGGAGCGCCGGGCGTCCACGGCGGTGGGTCCGGCCTCGGACTGCCGGAAGACGTCGTTGAAGACCTCCAGCGACAGGGGGCCGGTGTAGCCGGCGCGCAGCACGTGGCGCAGCAGTCCGGCGACGTCGAAGCCGCCCTGGCCGGGGAAGCAGCGGTAGTGGCGGCTCCACTGGAGGACGTCCATCGCGAGCAGCGGGGCGTCGGCGAGCTGGAGGAAGAAGATCTTGTCGCCGGGGATGTCCTCGATCCCTTCGAGGTCCTTGGGGTCACGCGCGCGCGAGAGGATGTGGAAGCTGTCCAGGCAGGTGCCGAGCGCGGGGTGGTCCGCCCGCCGGACGACGCGCCAGGCGTGGTCCCAGGTGTTGATGTGGCGGCCCCAGGCGAGCGCCTCGTAGGCGACGCGCACCCCGTGCTCCCCGGCCAGGCCGGCCAGGCGGCTGAGCTGCCCGGCGGCGAGGTCGTCGTCGTCCACGGCGTGCGGGGAGACGCTGGAGCAGACCAGGACGGTGTCCGTGCCGAGCCTGTTCATCAGCTCGAACTTGTGCCGGGCGCGGCGCAGCGCGCGGGCGAACTCCTCCTCGGGCAGCGCCTCGACGTCCCGCATGGGCTGGTAGAGGTCGATGGTCAGGCCGAGGTCGGCGCAGCGGGCGCGGATCTCCTCGGGGGTCAGCGGGCTGGCCAGCAGGTCGTTCTCGAAGATCTCCACACCGTCGAAGCCGGCCCGGGAGGCGGCCGTGAGCTTCTCGGTGAGGGATCCGCTGAGGGAGACGGTGGCGATCGACGTCCGCACGTCGGTACCTCTTCCTACTCGGGTCCTACTCGGGTCCTACTCGGGTCCTAGCTGGGCACCCACGGCGCCGGCCAGGCCGGCGATGTCGGCGAGCATCCGCACGGCGTCGGGTTCCCGCCCGGTGAACAGCCGGAACGCGTCCACGGCCTGGAAGACGGCCATGCCGCCGCCGTCGAGGGTGGCGCAGCCCAGCGCGCGGGCGGTGCGCAGCAGCTCGGTCTCCAGCGGGCGGTAGACGACCTCGGCGACCCACAGCCCGGGGTGCAGCAGCCCGGCGGGCAGCGGCAGCCCGGGGTGGGCGGCCATGCCGGTGGGGGTCGCGTGCACGATGCCGTCAGCGCCGGTCAGCAGGCCGGGCAGCGCGTCCGGGGTGGCGCAGGCGGCGCGCCCGTCCCCGAAGTGCCCGTTCAGCTGGGCGGCGAGGGCGGCGGCCCGCTCGGGCAGCGCGTCGACGACGGTCACGCGTCCGGCGCCCAGGGTGAGCGTGGCGTGGGCGACGGCCGCGCCCGCCCCGCCGGCGCCGAGCTGCACGATCCGCTCCAGCGGCGCGTCGGACAGCCCGCGGGCGAAGGAGGCGGCGAAGCCGGTGACGTCGGTGTTGTGGCCGGTCGCGCGGCCCGCGTCGTCGAAGACGACCGTGTTGACCGCGCCGAGCGCCTCGGCCTGCGGGGCGAGCGCGTCCAGGTGCTCGATGACGAGCTGCTTGCACGGGTGGGTGATGTTCAGCCCGTCGAAGCCCAGGTCCCGGGCGGCTCGCACCAGGTCGCCCACCGCCTCGGGCGGGACACCGAGGCGGTCGATGTCGATCAGCCGGTACAGGTAGCGCAGGCCCTGCCGGCCGGCCTCCCGCTCGTGCAGTGCCGGACTGAGTGACGGGCCGATGCCGGAGCCGATCAGTCCGACGAGAAACGAGTCCTTGGCCACCGGGGACGACCTCCTGAGCTGCTCGGGCCGCTGCCCGAGCGAACAATGTACGAACCAGTACGTTAGTCATAGCAGAAGGGCGGGGCGTGAGGGAAGGCGGAGGCTTCTACAATCACCGGCACGCCCTCAGCACGCAGTCCCGCCCAAGCCGCCGCAGCCGAAGGAATCCGATGACCAGCGTCGACGAACCGGCACGAACCGGCACGCGCACCCGCGACGCCGCCCGCACCCGGGCCGAGATCCTCGACGTGGCGACGCGCGAGTTCGCCCGGGCCGGCTTCGACGGGGCCCGGGTCGACGAGATCGCCGCCCGCACCCGCACCACCAAGCGGATGATCTACTACTACTTCGGCGGCAAGGAGCAGCTGTTCACGGCCGTGCTGGAGCGGGCGTACGGCGTGATCCGGGAGGCCGAGCAGCAGCTCGACGTCGACCACCTGGACCCGGTGGCGGCCATCCGGCGCCTGGCCGAGGTGACCTTCGACCACCATGAGCGGCACCCGGACTTCATCCGCCTGGTCAGCATCGAGAACATCCACGACGCCGAGCACATCGCGTCCTCGGAGATGCTGGCCAGCATCGGCTCCCCGGCGCTCGACGTGATCCGCCGGATCCTGGACGAGGGGCAGCGCTCCGGCCTCTTCACGGCCGACGTCGACGCCGTCGACCTGCACGCGATGATCAGCTCCTTCTGCTTCTTCCGGGTCGCCAACCGGCACACCTTCGGCGCCCTGTTCGGGCGCGACCTGGTCGCGCCGGACCAGCGCGAGCACTACCGGGCGATGCTGGGCGACATGGTGATCGCCTATCTGACGGCGGAGCGCGCGGCGGACTGAACGCCGGCGCCTCGGGACGACCGGACC
The DNA here is from genome assembly GCF_042740985.1 of Streptomyces sp. NPDC058985. NCBI lineage: Bacteria > Bacillati > Actinomycetota > Actinomycetes > Kitasatosporales > Streptomycetaceae > Streptomyces > Streptomyces sp. NPDC058985. Next base: position 239,548 of record NZ_JBHYJX010000003.1, read on the forward strand.
CCTTGACACGTGGGAAACCTGCGCGCAACATCCCTTCCCAACCGCGACTAACTACCCAGTGGGTTAATTAGCCGAGCGGCCGACGGCACCTTCCGCGCCGTCCTCCCCTCCGCTCACTCCGCCTACGGTGGAGTCCCCCGAAGGAGCAAGCCGTGTCCGTCCCCGCCCCCGCGTCCCAGGGCGCCGCCCCGCCCGGCCAGCCGAAGAAGGCCGCCACCGCCGCCTGGATCGGCAGCGCGCTGGAGTACTACGACTTCTTCATCTACGGCAGCGCCGCCGCGCTGATCTTCCCCGAGGTCTTCTTCGACGAGTCCGACCCGGCCACCGCGACCCTGCTGTCGCTGGCCACCTTCGGCGTCGCGTACGCCGCCCGCCCGGTCGGCGCGTTCTTCCTGGGCCACATCGGCGACCGCATGGGCCGCAAGAAGATCATGGTCTTCACGCTGATCCTGATGGGCGTCTCGACGTTCCTCATCGGCTGTCTGCCCACGCGCGACCAGGTCGGCACCCTCGCCCCGGTCCTGCTGGTGCTGTGCCGGATCCTGCAGGGCATATCGGCGGCGGGTGAGCAGGCCAGCGCCAACTCGATGACCCTGGAACACGCGCCGGGGCACAAACGCGGCTTCTTCACCAGCTTCACCCTCAGCGGCACCCAGGGCGGGCAGCTGCTCGCCACCCTGGTCTTCCTGCCCGTCGCCGCGCTCCCCGAGGAACACCTGCTGGCCTGGGGCTGGCGGGTGCCGTTCTGGCTGAGCGTGGTGGTCGCGGTCGTCGGCTACGTCATCCGCCGCAAGCTCGACGAGACGCCGGCCTTCGAGCAGCAGGCGGCCACGGAGGGCGTCGTGAAGATGCCGCTCGCGGTGCTGGCCCGGGACCACTGGGCGGACGTCCTGCGGGTGGTCGCGGGCGCGCTCATCGCCTCGGTCAGCACCATCTTCACGGTCTGGGCGCTGGCGTACGCCACGAGCGACTCGGTCGGCATGTCCCGTACCGCGATGCTGTGGGTGGGCGCCCTCGCCAATGTCGTGGCGCTCGGCGCGATCCCGCTGTGGGCGACGCTGTCCGACCGGATCGGACGTCGCCCGGTGTACCTGATCGGCGCGGTCGGCAGCGCGGTGACGATGTTCCTGTACCTGTGGGCGATCTCCACCGGCTCCTACCCGCTGACGTTCCTGCTGGGCATCATCGCCTTCGGCGTGGTCTACAGCGCCGCGAACGGCGTCTGGCCGGCCTTCTACGGCGAGATGTTCTCCACCCGGGTCCGCCTGTCGGGCGTGGCGATCGGCACCCAGATCGGTTTCGCGGTGGCCGGGTTCGCGGTGACCTTCGCGGCGCAGATCGCCGGTCCGGACGGCGACGACTGGTTCGCGGTGGCGCTGTTCACGGCCGCGCTGTGCGTCCCGCCGGTGATCGCCGCGCTCACGGCCCGCGAGACCCACAAGGTGGCGACGGAGCGTCTCGGCCAGCGGGCTGCCCGGGAGTCGGCCGAACCGGAGACGGTCACGGCCTGACCGCCGCGGGGCCGGTGGATCATGAGCGGGGATCCGAGTTCCGAAGGGGGGTACGCGGGGTATGCCGGACGGGTCTTCGACGAACGACCGAGGAGAACGATGGCGATGCCACCCCTGCGGCAGGAGACCGACGCGGGCGCGGCCGGGCTGGACGCCGAGGCGCTGGACCGGCTCGACCTGCACTTCGCCCGGCAGGTGGACGAGGGACGGCTGCCCGGCTTCCTGGTGGCCGTCGCCCGCGGCGGACGCGTCGCGCATCTGACGGTGCACGGCCTGCGGGACCGCGCGGCCGGCCTGCCGGTGACGGCCGGCACCCTGTGGCGGATCTACTCCATGACCAAGCCGGTCACGTCCGTCGCCGTGCTGACGCTGGTGGAGGAGGGCCGGCTGTCCCTGGACGATCCGGTGGCCCGGTACCTGCCGGCCTTCGCCGAGCCGCGGGTGTACGTCCGGGGGTCCGGTGACGACACCGTCACCCGGCCCGCCGAGGGTCCGGTCCTCGTCCGGCACCTGATGACCCACACGGCCGGGCTGACCTTCGGCTTCTACCACTCCCACGCCGTGGACGGGCTGTACCGGGCGGCCGGTCTGGAGTCGTCGGTGCGGCCGGGCGCGGACCTGGCCGAGACCGTCGACCTGTACGCGAGCCTGCCGCTCCAGTTCGAACCGGGCACCGAGTGGAACTACTCGGTGGCCAGCAACGTCCTGGGGCGGCTGGTCGAGGTGGTGTCCGGACAGCCGCTCGACGCGTTCTTCGCCGCCCGGATCTTCGGCCCGCTCGGCATGACGGACACCGGCTTCCACGTCACCGACGAGCAGGCGGAGCGGCTGGCCGAGCTGTACGGCGAGGCGGACGACGGCTCCATCGAGCCGGTGCCCGGCCTGCCGCTGCAAGGCCGGCCGCGGCTCCTGTCGGGCAGCGGCGGCCTGGTCTCCTCCGCGTACGACGTGCACCGCTTCGCCGAGATGCTGCGGCGCCGCGGCGCACTCGACGGCGTCCGGGTGCTCGCCCCCGGGACGGTGGACCTGATGACCCGCAACCACCTCCCCGGCGGCGCCGACCTGCGCGCCCTCGGCAGCCGTCCCGCGCACGACCGGCCCGGCAACGACGGCGTCGGCTTCGGTCTCGGCGTCTCCGTGGTGACCGACCCGAGCCGCACGCAGTCGCCGTCCGGCCCGGGCACCTACGGCTGGAGCGGGGTGGCCACGACCACCTTCTGGGTCGACCCGGGCCGTGACCTGACGGTGCAGTTCATGACCCAGGTGCGGCCCCGGTCCTCGCACACCGTGTATCCCGACCTGAAGCGGCTCGTGCACGAGGCCCTCACGGACTGATCCGGCCGCCGGGGTCAGGACGTCAGGTGGGCCAGCGCGTCCAGGTGCGGCAGGTGGTGGTCGAGGCGCTCCCGCTTGGTCCGCAGATAGGTGATGTTGCTCTCGCACGGCGGGATCAGCAGCGGCACCTCTTCGGCGACCTGGATGCCGTGCCGCACCAACGCCTCACGCTTGCGGGGGTTGTTGGACATCAGGCGCACCGACCGCACCCCGAGGTCGCCCAGGATGCGGGCGGCGACGCCGTAGTCGCGGGCGTCCACCGGCAGGCCGAGGGCGAGGTTCGCCTCCACCGTGTCCAGGCCCTCCGCCTGCAACGCCATCGCGCGGAGCTTGGCGAGCAGCCCGATGCCGCGTCCCTCGTGGCCGCGCAGGTAGACGACGACACCGCTGCCCGCGGCGGCCACCGACCGCAGTGCGGAGGCCAGTTGGTCACCGCACTCGCAGTGCTGGGAGCCGAAGGCGTCGCCGGTCAGGCACTCCGAGTGCAGCCGGGTGAGCACACCCTCGGCGCCCAGGTCGCCGTAGACGAGCGCCACTTGCTCGTCGCCGCGCTCGTGGTCGAAATAGCCGAAAGCCCGGAATTCCCCGTACACGGTGGGCAGCGGCGTCACCACGACGCGTTCCACGTCCGTGCGCTGCGATGCCTTCTTGCCGAGTACACCAATTTTTTCTGTCATGATTCTCGCGTTCCTCAACAGATCTCTCAGCGGATCTCTCAGCAGATCTCTCAACTGGTTGCCCAACAGCGACGAAAGGCCGTGCGGGAATGGATGCTTCACTGGTGCCGGCGGACACCTCGGAGGACGTGCGCAGGCGGGGCGCCGAAGTCCCGCGTCAGGTCGCGGTGTTGCCGGTGGGCAGCTTCGAGCAGCACGGCCCGTACCTGCCGCTGGCGACCGACACGCTCGTCGCCTGCGCCGTCGCCCGGGAGATCGCCGCCGCGTACCCGGTGCACCTGCTCCCGCCGGTGACCATCGGCTGCTCGCACGAGCACGCGGACTGGCCGGGAACCGTCAGCATCTCCTCGGTGACCCTCCACGCGGTGGTCGGGGACATAGCCTCCTCGCTGCGCCGCTCCGGTGTCGAGGCCCTGGTCGTGGTCAACGGGCACGGCGGGAACTACGTACTGGGCAACGTCGTCCAGGAGTCCTCCGCGCGCGGCGAGCGGATGGCGCTGTTCCCGGCCGCGGAGGACTGGGAGGCGGCGCGGCAGCGGGCGGGGGTGACCACCTCGCTGCTCTCCGACATGCACGCGGGGGAAATAGAGACCTCCATTCTTCTGCAGGCGCACCCCGAATCGGTCCGGCCCGGTTACGAGACCGCCGACTTCGTCGCTGACGACCGGCGTCATCTGCTCTCCCTCGGCATGTCCGCCTATACCGATTCCGGTGTCATCGGGCGCCCTTCGCTGGGTTCGGCGGAAAAGGGGAAGGAACTGCTGGCGAGCCTCGCGGATTCCTTCGGGACGTATTTCTCCTTCCTGACCGCGGAGCCGACCGCCGATCCGAGCGCCGGTCCGACTGCCGGTCCGACGGCTGAGAAGAGGCCGGGGCGCCCGTAGGAGCCGTCGGGGCGCGCGAACCGGCGGACGACGAGGACGACGACACCGGGCAGGCTCGCCACGAAGCTGAGCACCCCGTACACCACGGCCACGCCCAGCCCGGTGCCCGCGCCGAGCCCGGCCGCGCCGAACGCCCAGGCGGTGACGCCCTCGCGGGGGCCCCAGCCGCCGACGTTCAGCGGCAGCCCCATGGCGAGCAGCGCCAGCACGGCCAGCGGGGTGAGTTCGGCGACGGTGGCTCCGCTGCCGGCCACCCGGGCGGCGAGCCCGAACATCACCAGGTGTCCGGCGAGTACGACGACGGACGACACCGCGACGCCCGGCAGGTTCCGCCGGGACAGCAGCCCCTGGCGCGCCTCGCCGAGCCTCGCCCGCAGGGCCCGCCCGCCGCGCGCCGGCGCCCGGTTCATGCGCAGGGCGACGAGCACGGCCAGCGCGCCCAGCACGGCCAGGGTGACGAGCGGGGCGGCGCGCCGGGCCTCGCCCAGCACCGGGGACGGCAGCGTGAGCAGCACGACGGCGCCGACACCGATCAACGCGAGCTGTCCGGCGACCCGTTCGAGGACGACGGCCCGCACCCCGCGCCCCAGGTCGCCGGCGCTCCGCCCGTGGTGCACCGCGCGGTGCACGTCGCCCAGGACGCCGCCTGGGAGGGCGGCGTTGAGGAACAAGGCACGGTAGTAGTCCGCGACGGCCGGTCCGAGGGGCAGCCGGATGCGCAGTCCCCGGGCCACCAGGGCCCAGCGCCAGGCGCTGAACACCGTGGTGACCAGCCCGATGCCGAGCGCCGCGAGCACGGTCGGCGCGTCGATCCGGCGCAGCCCGTCCAGGAAGACGCCGGTTCCCATCCGCCACAGGAGTACGCCGAGGATGGCGGTGCCCGCCAGGGTCCCGAGGTGGGCGCGCAGGGCGCGGCGGGCCGGGCGTGCCGCGCCGGCGGGGGTGTCCGGGCGGGGCGGTGTGCGCCGCAGGTCCGCCGGTACGGTCGGAGCGCTCACGAGGCCCCGCCCGTCGGCCGGGACAACGCCAGCAGGTCGGTGTGGTGCACCACCACGCTGAGGGTGCCGTCCGCGCAGGCGGCGAGGCGCTCGTCCAAGTACGCCTCGGCCCGTTCGCTCAGTTCGGGGCGCTGTTCCACGGCCGCGCCGACCCAGCCCCGCAGCCACTGCGCGGTGAGTCCGGCCTCGTTGGGGCCCAGCCGCCAGGGGCTGGGATGCGCCCGCACCGTGGCGCCGTGCGCGGCGAAGGCGTCCTTCGCCGCGGTGACCGCGTCCGGGCCGAGCAGGCCGGTACGCCGCTGGTGGTCGTTGAACGCCTCGGTGATCTCGGCGTCCAGGGGGTGCGCGGGGGTGAGGTCGACGCGTCCGGCGACGGACAGGGTCAGCAGGGCCGCGCAGCCGGCCACGGCACAGGCGGCAGCGAGGGTGCCGACCTCCTCGGTGGTCAGGACGTCGAGGAGCGCGGACGCCGTCACCAGGCCGGCGCCGGACAGCGCGTCCGGGGTGAGGCGGGCGAGGTCCCCGCGCAGTGTCTCGACGGTGACGCGGCTGCCGTCGGCGGCCGAGCGCGGGGCGCTGACGGCGGCGAAGTGCAGGAGGTAGGGGTCGCGGTCGTGCAGCACCCAGTGCTGGGCGCCGTCGAGCCGCGGGGCGAGCCAGCGTCCCATCGAGCCGGTGCCGCAGCCCAGGTCGTGCACGACCAGTCCGCCGGTCCGCCCCGGCGGTCCCGCGAGGTGGGTCCGCAGCGGGTCGAGCAGGTCGTGCGCCCGCGCGGCGGCGTCGGCGGGCTCGCGCAGCCGCAGCCATTCGGGGGCGTAGCGCGGCGGGTCGTCGGGGTGCGGGGCGGCGTCGGGCGCGGGGGCCTCGCGCAGGCGCAGGGTGGCGCGTTCGGCCGAGGCCAAGGCGGGAGCGGGAGCGGGAGCGGACGCGGTGGGCGGCCGGGCCGTGGACCCGCCGGTCGGGCCCGCGCCGGGGATGACGCCGGTCGTGGACTCGGCGATGTGCGTGGACTTGGCGGCGCCCGGGGACTCGCCAGGGTCCGTGGCCTCAGCGACGTCCGACGCTCCGGGCCGGGCCGAGAGGGCTCGCGCGGTCGGCGTGGTGGGCTCGCTCATGCCGTCCCCCCGGGTTCGCCGGGCAGCCGGTGCAGGACGCCGGCCAGGCTCTGGGCCGTACTCGCCCAGCCGTTCAGCGCGGCGCGGCGGCCCCGGGCGGCGCTCTTCAGCCGGCGTCGGACGTCCGCCTCGCCGAACCAGCCGCGCAGCTCGGCGGCGAGCGCGGCCGGGTCCTCGGGCGGGACGAGGATGCCGGGCACCCCTCCGTCGGGCGCGCGTCCGACCGCCTCCGGGAGGCCGCCGACGTCCGTGGCGAGCACGGGGACACCGCGCGCGAGGGCCTCGGTCACCGCCATGCCGTACGTCTCGGCGTACGAGGTGAGGACCATCAGGTCGGCTGTGGCGTAGGTGGCGTCCAGTTCGGCGCCCGCCCTGGGTCCGGCGAGTACCAGCCGGTCCTCCAGGCCGTGCCGCGCGACGAGGGCCCGCAGCTGTTCGACGTACTCCGGGTCGTGGCCGAGGCCGCCGACGCACACGCAGCTCCACGGCAGGTCGGACACCGCCGCCAGCGCCTCGACCAGCCGGTGCTGGCCCTTGCGCGGGGTGACGGCGGCGACGCACACCAGCCGGGACACGCCGTCGGTGCCGGGCGCGAGGGGCGCGATGTCGGCGCCGGGCGCGGCGACGTGGACGCGGCCCGGGTCGAGGCCGTGGTGGGAGACGAGCCGGCGCACCGCCCAGTCGCTGGTGGCGACGACGGCCGGCACGGCCCGCAGCACCGCGCGCTCGCGGGCGTCCAGTTCGGCGGCGACGGCGGGGTCGAGGCCGGTCTCGTCGCCCAGCGGGAGGTGGACGAGGACGGCCATGCGCAGCCGCTCGGCCTCCGGGACGACGATCTCCGGCACCCCGCAGGCGACCAGGCCGTCGAGCAGGACGACCGCGCCGTCCGGCAACCGGCGCAGGACGCGGGCGAGTTCCGCGCGGGCGGTGTCGTCCGGCCGGGGCCAGTCACCGTCGACGGGCAGCCCCCGTACCCGCCAGCCGAAGCCCGGCAGGTCGAGCCGCACCCGCCGGTCGTAGGCGTTGCCGCCGCTCGGCGCGCCCGGATCGTCGATCCCGCCCGGAACGACGAAGTGCACGGAGCGCAGGGACATGGGGATGATCCCGTCGTTCCTCGGGGACGCGGCCCGCGCGGCGACGCGGGCGGGGATCTGGGTGGGGACGTAGGTGAGCCGGGTGCGTCCGGCCGCCGCCTCGACGGACGTGTCGGTCACAGCGCACGCTCGTAACTCGCCCAGGCGACGTGCGACTCGTGCAGGGTCACGGTGAGACCGGCCAGGCCCTTGGCCCCCTCGCCGAGGGCGCCCTTGTGGACGCGTTCGGCGAGCCGGTCGGCGACGACCTTGGCCAGGAACTCGGTGGAGGTGTTGACGCCGGCGAAGTCGGGTTCGTTGTCGAGATTGCGGTAGTTCAGCTCGCTGACGACGGCGCCCAGTTCGCGGGTGGCCAGTCCGATGTCGACGACGATGTTGTCCTCGTCCAGCTGCTCGCGCCGGAAGGTGGCGTCCACCAGGAACGTCGCTCCGTGCAGGCGCTGTGCGGGCCCGAAGACGTCGCCGCGGAAGCTGTGGGCGATCATGATGTGATCGCGGACGGTGATGCTGAACAACGGACGACCCTCCAGGTGTGGCACGTCTGATCCCCCGCCGATCGCTGCGCGGGGTGCCGTCTATTACGGCTGGAGGTCTTCCCTTGTTCAGCGGCCCGTACGTCTTTTCTCAAGGTCAGGCGAGGTCGGGCGAGGCCGGTCCGGGGGTCAGGCGCCGGCGCCCTCCGCGTCGTACCGGATGCGGTGGCACAGGGCGGTGATCTCGCCGGAGGCCAGCCGGGGCAGCACGTCCGGGAGTTCGGCGAACGCGGACTCGCCGGTGACGAGGGCGTCCAGCGCCGGGTCGGCGAGCAGGTCGAGGGCGAGGGCGAGCCGGTCGGCGTAGGTGCGGGTGGCGCCGCGGGCCGGGGAGACGGTGCCGACCTGGCTGCTGCGCAGGGTCAGGCGCCGGGAGTGGAAGGCCTCGCCGAGCGGGAGGGCGACGGGCCGGTCTCCGTACCAGCTCAGTTCGACGACGGTGCCCTCGGGCCGCAGCAGCTCCAGGGACCGGGCGAGCCCGGCCTCGGTCGCGCTGGCGTGCACGACCAGGTCGCGGTCGCCGAGCGCGTCGGCCGGGGACGCGAAGCCCACGCCGAGCGCTTCGGCGACCTTCGCGCGGGCCGGGTCGGCGTCGACCAGCTCGACCCGGACGCCGGGGAAGCGGGCCAGCAGGGCGGCCACCGAGCAGCCGACCATGCCGCCGCCGACCACCGCGACGCGGTCGCCGACCAGGGGCGCCGCGTCCCAGAGGGCGTTGACGGCGGTCTCCACCGTGCCGGCGAGCACGGCCCGCGCGGCGGGCACCGTCGGCGGCACCGGCGTGACGGCGGCGGCGGGGACGACGTAGCGCGTCTGGTGCGGGTAGAGGCAGAAGACGGTACGCCCGACGAGCGCGTCCGGTCCCTCCTCGACCACGCCGACGTTGAGGTAGCCGTACTTCACCGGTCCGGGGAAGTCGCCCTCCTGGAACGGCGCGCGCATCGCCGCGTACTGGTTCTGGGGCACCCGCCCGGCGAAGACGAGGGTCTCGGTGCCCCGGCTCACACCGCTGTGGAGGGTGCGCACCAGGACCTCGTCCGCACCGGGTTCCGGCAGCTCCACCTCGCGGATCGTGCCCCGGCCGGGCGAGTCGAGCCAGAACGCGTGTGCCCTGCGTGTCATCGGATGTCCTCCTGAACGATCGGGAAGCCGCCCACGTACCGAGGGATGCACAGCCGCGCACAAGGTAGCGGCGTTGATCGACTCTGTCACACGGCCGGAGGGTGTTCGGTGGCCCTGAACAACACGTACGACGCACACGACGCGAGGCCCGTTCAGCAGGAGACCGCGGTCGGGGCGGGCGCGCAGATCCTTCTGCTTGCGCTGCTCGGCACGGCGATCGGGATGGGCACGGCGGGCTGGCTGACCGGCCTCGCCTTCGCGTTCGCGACCTGGGCGGTGCTGGCACGGGCCCTGCACCGCTCCCGGCCCGCGTCGTTCGGCCCGGCCAACCGGGTCACCCTCGGCCGGGCCACGCTGGTCGGCGGAGTGACGGCGCTGGTCGCGGACTCCTTCCGCAGCGCGCCGCCCGTCTCCCTCCTCGTCGGCCTCACCGCCGTGGCTCTGATCCTGGACGGCGTGGACGGCAAGGTCGCCCGCCGCACCGGCACGTCCTCGCAGCTCGGCGCCCGCTTCGACATGGAGGTCGACGCGTTCCTCATCCTGGTCCTCAGCGTGTACGTCGCGATGGACCTGGGCCCGTGGGTGCTGCTGATCGGCTCCATGCGCTACGTGTTCGTCGCCGCGGCCCGGGTGTGGCCGTGGCTGACCGCCCCGCTGCCCCCGAGCACGGCCCGCAAGACGGTGGCCGCGCTCCAGGGCGTACTGCTGCTCCTGGCCGGCGCCGACCTGCTGCCGCGCGTGGCGAACGCCGGGGTGGTGGCGCTGGCCCTGGGGCTCCTGGTGTGGTCGTTCGGCCGCGACGTGCTGTGGCTGTGGCGGAGTACGCGGGCGGTGCGGACGCCTGTGCGGCGGGCGGTGCGGGAGCTCGCGGCGCGGTGAGGGCCGGGGGCCCGCTCCACCACCCGAACCCCGGTCTCCACCCCGCCGGCGGACCACCCCGTGGCTCCCGTCGGCACGGCGCGGACGCCCGTGCGGCGGGCGGCCGGGGAACGTGCGGCGCGGTGAGGGGCGGGGCCGAGCAGGTGCCGTACCCACCCGCGCCCCCGGCCCCGGGACTCAGTCCCGCCGGGGCAGCAACCCCACAGCCGCCAGCGGAACGGCGGCCAGCACCAGCCAGGGCACCGCGGGCGGCAGCCCCGTGTCCAGCAGGAGGCCGGTCGCGGAGCTGCCCGCGAGGACGATGAGCCCGGACACCGAGGACAGTGCCCCCGTGTACAGCCCGAGCCGCCCGTCCTCGGCGAGGTCCGGCACCCAGGCGCGGGCGACGGGCGCGACCAGCATCTGCCCGAGGGTGAGCAGGACGACGAACCCGGCGGCGGGCGCCAGTCCACCCACCCCCGTCCACCCGGCGGGCCGGGCGAGCGCGACGGCGGCGAACCCGGCCGAGATCAGCCCCAGCCCCGCGACCATCGACCGGCGCGGCGCCAGCCGCTCCCCCGCCCACCGGGTCACCGGCAACTGCGCGCCCACCACGAGCAGCGAGGAGAGCGCGAACAGCCAGGCCAGCGGCGCCTGCGAACCGGCGGCCCGCTCCACCTCGGCGGGCAGGGCGAGGTAGAGCTGGTTGTAGGCGAGCAGATAGGCGCCGTACGCGCAGCACAGCGCGAGGAAGCGGCGGTTGCGCAGCAGCAGCCGCGCCCCGCCGCCGAACCGGACGCGCGCCCGCCCGGGAATGTGCTGCGGCAGCAGCCACGCGTGCCCGGCGAGGACGAGCACGAAGACGCCGGCCCCGGCGAGACACACGGTACGGAAGTCGACCGCGAGCAGCAGGGCACCCAGCAGCGGTCCGACGAACGCCCCGGCCTGCCCGGCGACGGTGAACAGCGCGAGCACCCGCGTCCGGTCCCCGTTCTCCTCCGCCTCCCACACCACGGCCTGGCGGGCGACCTCGGACTCGACGGCGGGCGAGAACAGCGCGGCGGCGAACCCGATGAGCAGCACCGCGCCGACCACGGCCCAGGTCCGCTCGGCGAACCCGAGCCACGCGAACCCGGCGATCCGCAGCACGCACCCGGCGAGCACCACGGGCCGGATGCCGTACCGGTCGGCGAGCGCCCCGCCGACCACGAACAGCCCCTGCTGGCTGAAGGTCCGCAGCCCGAGCACGAACCCGACCAGCCACCCCGCCATACCGACGGACCGTCCCAGGTGCTCGGCGAGAAAGGGCAGGACGGCGAAGAACCCGATGTTGAAGGCGAGTTGGGTGAGGATGAGCAGCCGCAGCAACGGGGAGAGCGGGGCACCCCGGCCGGTGGCCCCCAGGGGTGACCGGCGGCGGGAGAGGGAGATCATCGGAGTACGGCCGGTTCCTTCCTCCCGGCGGGCCGCTCACCGGCGACCGCCGCCGAACGAGGAGGGCGGGGCCGACGCAGCCCTCCGGCCGCGGTGACGGCCAGCGCGCCGAGCAGGGCGAGGACGGCGGCGGGGGCGAGGACCGCCCAGGGGGCGCGCTCGGCGTAGGGCTGGTTCTCGGCGAGGAGGAGTCCCCACTCGGGCGACGGCGGCTGGGCGCCGAGCCCGAGGAAGCCGAGCGAGGCGAGGGCGAGGGCGACGCCGGGCAGCCGCAGCAGAGCATGGCGCAGGATCGGCGGCAGTACGGCGGGCAGCAGTTCGCGCCGCAGCAGGTACCCGCGCCCCGCGCCCAGCCCTTTCGTCGCGGTGATGTGCAGGGTGGCACGCTCCTGCCGCAGCAGTGCGGCGGTGTGGGTGGCGAGCGGCGCCCAGGCCACGGCGCCGACGGCGAGCGCGGGCGTGGCCGCCCCGCTGCCCGCGACGGCGGTGACGAGGAGGGCGACGAGTACCGGTGGTACGGCGTTGACGGTGTCGACGAGCGGCGCGGACACGCGGGGAACGAGCCCGAGGAGGACGCCGGCGAGCAGCGCGGCGGTGGTGATGGCGGAGGCGAGGAGCAGGGTGTCCAGCGCCCCGTGACCGACGCGGGCCAGCAGGTCGCGGCCGAGGGCGTCGGTGCCGAAGGGGTGGTCGAGGGAGGGGGCCCGCAGCTTCTGCCCGGTGTCGAGGGCCAGCGGATCCCGGGCAAGCCCGAACCCGACGACGGCGGCCAGGACGGCGGCGTAGAGGAGGGGAGGCAGTGACCGGGCCGGCGGGGCGGGCCGGTGCAGGGAGGACAGGGCGCCGTCGCGCAGGGCGGGCCCGGTGAGCAGACGGGCCGCGAGCCGCGTGGCGGCGGTGGCGAGCGCGGCGAGGAGCACGAGGGCGAGGGTGCCGGCCTGGAGGACGGGAAGGTCCTGGGCGAGGGCGGCCTGAAGCGTCGTACGTCCGAGCCCCGGGATGTCGAAGACCTGCTCGACGGCGACGGCACCGCCGGTCAGTCCGACGACGAAAAGCCCGAGGTTGGGCAGCAGCGCGGGCACGCACCGGCGTACGGCCTGGCGGGCGATCGACCGTCCGGTCAGCCCGCGGGCGGCGGCAGCCAGCGCCCACGGTTCGCCGAACGCGCCGGGCAGCAGGTCGTCGAGCAACCGCCCGAGCACGGCCCCGGCGGGCAGTCCGAGGGCGAGCGCGGGCAGCACGGTCCACTGGAACCCGTACCACCCCAGCGCGGGCAGCCACCCCAGCTGCACCCCGACGACGGTGGCGAGCACGGTCGCGACGAGGAATTCGGGCAGCGAGGCGAGGACCGCGGACCCGGCCCCGCCGACGCGCCGCTCGTCGAGCCGCCGCCGGGCGCCCAGCCGGAGCGTACGTGCGCAGACGAGCCCGGCGGTGACGGCGGCGACCAGCAGCGCGACGCCCATGAGCAGGAGCGAGGCGCCGAGCGCGTGGAGCACGCCGGGCAGCACGTCCCCGCCGGAGATCCACGACTGTCCCGCGTCACCGCGTGCGATCCCGCCCAGCCAGGTGGTGAGTACGTGCAGGGGCCCGCCGTCGAGCCCGAGCTGGTGCCGGATGTCGGCGAGCACCTCGGGCGTCGGTTCCCGCTCGGCGGACCGCGCCTTGAGGACGGTGTACGCCGGGTCGGTCTGCGTGAGCCAGGGCAGCAGTCCGATCCCGCAGACGAGCCCGCCCGCGAGCACGACCCGCCACACCAGGGTGGCCGCTCGCTGCCGCACGGTTCAGCGCCGGGTACCGGTGCCGACGAGGGTGCGCTCGTACGGGTCGAGGACGACGCCCTGTACGGAGCCGGCGACGCCGGTGATGATCCGCTGGTGGACGAGCGGGACGACGGCGTCGCTGCCGAGGACGCGCGCCTCGGCGGCCATGGCGGCGTCCTGCCGCTTCGCGGTGTCGGCGATCTTCCCGGCGTCGGCGACGGCGCGGTCGACGCCCTTGTCGCAGAGCTGGGCGATGTTGTAGCCGCCGTCGCAGGTGTAGTCGCTCGCGAGGACGGCGACGGGGTCGCCGGTGTCGAGCAGGGTGTTGCGGGCGAGCACGAAGGCGTCGAACTTGCCGTCGAGGGCGTCGCCTTCGAGCCGCGAGTACTCCCGCACGGTCAGCTCGACCTTGAACCCGGCCTTCTCCAGCTGCTGCTTGACGACCTGGGCGACCTCGGGCAGCTCGGGCCGGTTGTCGTACGTGGCGAGGTGGATGGTCTCGCCGCCCGGCTTCTTGGCGTCCGCCCTCCCGACAGGCTCGGTCCGCTTCCCCTCGGCCCAGGTCACGGCGGGCCCGTAGACGCCGGCCCCGGGGTCGCCGTACCCCTCGTAGACGTCCTTGGCGAACACGGAGGTGTCGAGCCCGGTCCTGGCGGCGGCCCGCAGGCCCGCGTCCTTGAAGGGACCGGACGAGGCGTTGAGCAACAGGCTGGTGGTGCGGGTGGTGGCGGTGTCGCGCCGTGTCTCCTCGTCGAGACTCGCCGCCTGGGCGACCGGGACGGCCTCGGCGATGTCCAGCTCCCCCGTCCGCAGGGCGTTGGCGCGGGCCGTGCCGTCGGCGATGAAGCGGGCGTCGATGCCGGAGGCCTGAGCGCGCCCGCCCCAGTAGTCGTCGAACCGGTCGAGGGAGGCGGAGGTGGCGCCGTTGACCTTGGTCAGCTCGAAGGGCCCGGTGGCGTGCCCGACGGGATCGACACGGTCGCCCTTGCCGTAGGCGCCCTTGGACAGGATCGCGAGGCTGGGGCTGGAGAGCCGCAGTGGCAGTACGGGGTCGGGCTCGTCGGTGGTGATCCGGAGCACCCGGTCGCCGCTGCCCTCGGCGGTGAGGGTGACGCCCTCGAGGGCGGCCGGGGCGGGCTCGGCACCGGTGGCCTCGGCGAGGGAGGCGGCGACGGCGGCGGGCGTGACGTCGGTCCCGTCCTGGAAGGTGGCATCCCGGAGGGTGAACTCCCACGTCTTGTCCCCGTCCCGGCGCCAGGACGCGGCGAGCGCGGGGGCGGCGGAGCCGTTGGCGTCCAGCGAGGTGAGCCCCTCGGTCACGCCGAGCCGGCTGAGGAGGGTGGCGTCGGCGCCGTACGGGGACAGGTTCTCGGCGGGCGGGAAGGCGAGGGCGACACGGAGCCGGGACCCGTCTCCGCCCTTGCCGTCACCGGTACCGGAATCGGTGGCGCCGCCTCCGGAGGCGAAGCAGCTCGATATGAGCGGTATGAGCAGGAGCGGGGCGAGCAGCCGGGGGCGGCGGTGGGAGGGCATGGTCCTCGGATCGATCTCAGAGCGGGAGGGGGCGGGCGTCGATGCACGTAGGAGAAGAGCCTACATGGAAACGATTTTCACACTTAACTCACCCCAGGGGAACGTCGAAGTGCACGATCCCCTGCCCACCCCCGCGGTCCTCCCGCTCGTCGTGTACGACCTTGGCAATCGACCGCCAGAAGGGCTCGGCACCGGTGACGGCGGGGTCGGTGTGCAGGTAGACGGCGCGATATCCCCCATCGGCGACGGCGAACGCCATCAACTGGTCGACAAGTCGACGCGCGAGCCCACGCCGCCGGTGCTCGGCCCGCACGTACACGCGCCGCAGCTGCGCGGTCACCCCGGAGGGGTAGCGCTCGGCGACATGGGCGGGGTTCGGTGGGTGCGCGGGGCCCCGGGAGTCGATGGCACCGGTGGCCACCACCTCACCCTCCGCGTCGACGGCGACGAGAAGCGTGTGCCGGGCAGGGTCCACGTAGGCCCCGGCGAGGTCGATGATGTCGGCGTGCCAGCGGGGAACGTAGCCGGTGCCGAAGTCGCGGTAGACGGTGTCGAGCATGACGGCTCGGGCGGCGGCGAGGTCGGCGGTGGCGGCTGGCCTGATGCTGTAAGGACGATCGTGCACCTGCACATGGTACGCATTAACCGGAATCAGGCGTTCGTGATCTCCCCCTGCCGCTGTCCTCTACTGTCACTCCACTGGGACCACGCGAGGAGCCGGAATGGACAACGCGATTCAGCTGAGAGGGATGTCGACCGGTTCCTCAGCTCTGAGGGACTGTTCTCGCGGGCCCCGGGGCTGCACCGGCTCAAGTCCGTCCTCGGGACCGGTGCCGCAATCGCGCAAGCGGGTTCGGACATCTCCGCCGACTCCGTCCGCTGGGTCAAACTGACTCAGGAATCGACGCTGCGCGTCAAGAAGTACGGACTGAGAGAGAGCTCGCCGCGGCGCTGATGGCGCAGTAGGAGAGCGCCGAGGAAGGCTGAGTGCGCGACGGACGGTGTCCGGCCTCAGCCGCCGACATCACCTCGGTAGACCATCAAGGGAGGCTCCACGGCTCCTTGCGCGGCTTGGAGGGGCGGATGCCGGGCCACCACCTCCGGACGCACCCCCAGGACATCGGGCCATCCTGCGATCCCGGCCGGTTGTCCCAGCATCACGGCGTCCCAGTCCGTGTCCTCCGTGAGCCCGCTTCGGTCGATGACCAGCCCCCAGGTGCTTTCCCGCTCGTTGTCTACGGCGTGCGAGATCGCCTCGACTGCCAGTTCCTGTTCTGTCTTGAGCATTCCGTCCAACCCGAACTCGACGACCAGCCACTCGTCGGCCAGGCGGCGAAACCTGGTGAAGAGGTCCGTCTGCTCATTGAGCCAGAATTGGAAGTTCACCTCTGTTCTGTCCGTCAAGGTGAGACGGCCGATCAGTTCGGCTCGCTCAAGGCGGATCTGCTCCCCCCAGGAGTCCGGCCCGTCGGTGATGGCGGTGATGACGCGGGACACGGGATGAGCGAGGTGAACGCCACGCCGCTCCAGTACGCGCAGGACTCGCTCGACACCGCCCCGGTCATGCACGCCCGTGTACCAGAAGTAGAAACCGTCACTCATCCCAATATCACCTCGTGAACGTGTGCACATTCGCATCGCCCAGGATCCTCCTGGCGAGCGCTAGCGCCGCTTCCAGTGTTCCCTCTTCCACCTTCGCGAGGTTTCTCGCCTTCGCCGGTCCCCCGACGGCGATGTACGACCGTCGGCACCAATCACGTCCACGTCGGCCACGACACCGCCACCAACTGCAGCACGCTGTATAGGGCTGCGGCGACCATCATGAACGACACGCACGCACTCCCGTCGAGTCGCGAACCGCCACCGCCAACACGGTCTGGCGTCACTCCTGAGCGACCGAAACCACGCCCTCAGAGCCCTACCCGCGCCAGCAACACTGCCAGGGCCTCCGGCTTGACCTTCTGCACCGACCGCACCTGCCCCAGGGCCAGTTGGTCACGGCCCACCGGGTGGTGGTATAGCGCCTTCGTCGCCTCGGGCAGCAAGGAAACCGCGACCAGGTAGGCATCGGGTACCTCAGGGTCTTCGCGGGGCTCCTCGTCGACCTCGGCCACGGCCGCGACCGCCGACTCCGGGGCGGTGAAGAAGAACCAGAGGCGGTCACCCGGCCGCATGCGATAGGGGCGACTGAGCCAGAACTCCAGTTCCGGCTCCTCTTCCGCCAACTGACGCATCGTCTCCTTGTCGGAGAGTTCCCCGTCCAGCGTGTCCTTGCGCGGATTGAGGATGTAGATCCAGTCCGCCATGGAGTTCCCTCTCGGTCAGGACCACTGGGTCCGCGAAAAGACACATCGGATGCAGCTCTTCATGATGCCAGGCAATCGAACCCGAGTGCGTACGCGTTTCGAGAGGCTGGAAAGTCTGCCGTCGCGCCGGATGCGACGTCTCAGGCGTGCCTCAGCCCTTGACCGTCCACGTCACCGAGTTCGCCGCAATCCCCCGCACCTCCGCACGCCGCACCGCCGCAGTCCTGTCCACCACCCTGGCCGTCACCGTGTGCGCCCGACGGCCCGACGGGACCCCGAGGACCGCCGGCACGACCGACGTCCTGCCGCGGGCCTGCCTCGCCTCGCGGCCGTCGACGTACCAGCGGAGCTGGGGGCGGGCGAGGGCACTGTCGCTCAGGTCGGCGAGGGTGACGGCGAGGCGGGCGAACCGGGAGGTGCGGGTGGCGGGGTCGGTCACGGGGGTGAGGGTGTTCGCCGAGCGGTAGAAGCCGGCGATCATCGCCTCGCGGCCGGGGAGGTTGAACTGGTCGGTGTTCAGGGAGCGCATGATGGAGTTGGCGGTGGGGCGGTAGATGCCGTACTCGTAGTAGTCGCCGCCCTCGAAGGTGTCGACCACGCCGCCGCTCGGGTCGGTTTCCCCAAGCCACGCCGACCACTTGGTGCCCTGCGCGGCCATCCGGTCGGCGGTGAGCTTCGAGACGTTGGCCGCCGCCGGTTCGTCGCCCGGGTAGGGGCCGTAGCCGTCGTACTGGTACTCGTCGGCGAGGAGGCCGATGGAGTGGGCCATCTCGTGGGCCGCTATCAGGGTGGACTGGGCGTTGTCGGAGGAGAGGGTCGAGACGCCGTCGTAGCCGTAGTCGCCCGCCAGACCGGAGTAGCCGGCGCCGCCGTATTTGGTGGAGTTGGAGACCACGATCACCAGGTCGGTCGCCGGGGCCTTGTCGGCGTAGGACTTGGTCTTGTCGAGGTCTACACAGATCAGGCGTTCGATCTCGTCGCAGAAGAAGTACGAGCCGAGTGCGGTGTTCCTCGTCACGTCCTGTGTCGGGTCGCCCGTGACGCCGGAGTCCTGGGAGACCGCCTGCACCGCCCAGACGTTGAAGAGGCCCTCGTAGCTCTTGTACGGCTCGATGTCCGTCACCGCGTCCCATTTTGCGCGGGCGTCCTGGAGGAAGTCCTCCTGCTGTGCGGCGGTGTAGCCGTCGCCGATGATCGTCACGTCCAGGCGGTCGGCCGTCGGGCCCGTCTCGGCGATCGCGACCACCTCGCCGTCCTCCGCGGCCGTCCGCTGCCGGGGGTTCGTCGGCGGCTGGGTGTGCGGGCTGTCCGCCGGGACCCGCGTGCGGGCACCCTCGCCGGCCGGGTCGGGGAAGTACTCCACGCCGACCTGGCCGGACACCTCCGTCCCCGTCGCCGCCGGGGCGTCCGCCGCGACGGCCACCGTGCTGGTCGCGGGCAGGAGTGCGGACAGGGCGAGGGCGGTTGCCGCCGCGGATCTGCGAATGCGTGTGTGCACGGTGCCAGGTCCCCACGACGACGACAGTGACGTAAGCGGTGATGTAAATGCCCTTACAGACGGTGCTTAAGTTAAAGGGTCTACTTCCCTTTGGGCAAGGGGTGTTGAGGATGTGGTGGGCGCGTCAGGTGGAGACTCGCAGCGCCTCCAGGAGTATCGGCAGCGATGCGTGCAACTCCCTCTCCCAGTAGGCCCATCCGTGGGTTCCCGGGCCGTAGAAGTTCTTCGTCACCTGCCTCGCGCCCACCCGCTTCAGCTCCGCCGCCAGTGCGTGGTTCTGGCGGTTGAAGTCGGCCTCCAGGGCGCTCGTGCTGCCCGGCGGGTCCAGGGGGCCCGTGGTGCCGTCGCCGCAGGACAGGTAGACCGGGATGGACTTGAGGCGCCGCGCGAGGTGGAAAGGATCGTGGGACTGCCAGATGCGGCGCTGTGCCACGGGGTCGCCCCAGACGCGCAGCGGGTCGTCTCCCTGGCCGGCGAAGAAGCCCATGATGCGATCGGTCGACTCGTCGTTGAGGAGGGGGTGCGCCGACGCCGAGTAGGCCGCCGTCGCCCGGAACATGCCGGGGTGCCGGGCCGCGTACGACAGGGCTCCCTGGCCGCCCATCGACAGGCCCGCCACCACTCGGTTGGCGCCGGCGCCCCAGTCGCGTTCCAGTAGGCGGCGCAGTTCCACCGTGTGGAAGGTCTCCCAGGCCGGGTCGCCGCCCTTGCCGTGGTTCCACCAGTCGCTGTACCAGCCGTTCCAGCCTGCCTCGGGCATGACGACCAGCACGTCGCGCAGGCTGTCGGTCTCCGCCACGTCGGTCATCGCGGTCCACGACGTGTAGTCGCCGCAGCAGCCGTGCAGCAGCCAGAGGGTGGGCCAGTGTTGGCGGTGGTGCCGGTCGGAGGGCTTCCAGCCGTCGGGGGTGAGGAGGCGGACCTTGACGGTGCGGCCGCCCAGGGCCGTTGAGCGGACCGACAGGTCGACCTGCCGGTCCGCGACCTGGGTGACGGCCACCACCTCCGCGCCGGGGCGGGAGGCGTCCGGCGGGCCCGCGGCACGCGCGGGTGTCGTCGGAGCCAGCGTCGCGAGCAGCACGATCACGAGCAGGGCCGGGGCGAGGAACGCTCTGGCGCGCGGGCGGGTCGGGGCGGTGGGCACGTTCGCGAACACGGCGGCTCCCTGGGAGTGGGTGGCTCTTCGTCGCGCTGTGGTGCGGGCACTCGTACGTCACATGGGCGTACGTCTCATGGGCGTACGTCACATGAGGTGCGTCAGTGGCGGTGGTTGCGGGGCAGGATCAACAGGGCGTCACCGACCGGGCGTTCGCCGGTCGCGTCGGACGGGGTGTTGATGACGGTGTCGTCCGTCACCATCGTCGTGGAGCCGCCGCCGTCCAGGTTGACCGCGTCGCGCAAGCCGAGCGACCTGGCGACCGCGGCGCTCTCGGCGATGCTCAGTCCGAGGGACCGGGTGCCGCGTCCGTCGGCGGTGACGAGTACGGTGCGGCCCGCGGCGTCCACGCCCGCCAGGGTGCGTGGATTGCGCTTGTGCACCCAGCCGTAGTACCAGCTCGGGTCGTCGGGGTGCACCATGCCGTCGGCGGCGGGGGTGATGTGGATACGGCCGTCGCGGACCAGTTCCGGGCCGGCGTTCACGATGTCGGTGCGGGGTGAGGGCCGGTACGCATGGCCCCGGGCGTCCAGCAGCGTCGTGTGCACGCGCAGGCGGTCGCCCACGTGGGCCATGCCCGTCAGGTCCGCCACGCGCCGTCCCGTCGCCTGCACCGAACTGCCGCCCGGCGGGAGGGATCCGCCCCGGGGTGAGCGGACCTCCACCACCCGGTCGTGCGCGTCCAGTACGGCTTCCACCCCCTCGCCCCCGGGTGTCCGGCCGCCCTCGAACTCAGGCGTGAAGGCGACCAGGTCGTCCGGGTTGGTGCAGGTGACGTCGTGCAGCGGCAGCGACGTGGGGGTGTCGCCCGGGGAGCCGCCGCAGTTCCTGATCAGGCCCGGTACGCGGTTGACGCCGCCCAGGCGGAGGGTGGCCGTGGCGCCGGTGACCCGGCCCCGCCAGGTGAAGCGGGTGACCCGCGTTCCGCGGGCGTCGTCGTGGAGTACCAGGCTCGGGCGGCCCGCCACCGGTTCGCTCAGGAGGCGCCCGTCGTACACGCCAACGCCGGCCGGGTCGCCCGGCGCGCCCGCCTCGGGGTCGAGGACGAAGAAGCCCGCGTTGACCGCGGCGGTCGCGTCGGCCGCCGCCGACAGCCGGCTGGTGGTCTCGCGGGCCTGAAGGTCGGGGCCGTACGACGCGCCGAGGCTGCCGCGGAACCTGCGCGGGTCGACGGTCAGTACGTCCACGCGCCACGGGCCCCGGTCGGTGGCCTCGCCGTCCCAGCCCGTGTACACGGCGGATCCCGTGTACCCGGCCGCGGTCAGGCGGGCGCGTTCGGCCGTCGCGTCGGACTGCGTGTCGTACGCGCCGATGCGGACCCGCCAGCCGAGGGTGCCGCCGGAGTAGTCGGCCGTGCGCGTCGTCCGGACGCGCTCGACACGGGCTTCGAAGCCCTTCTGACGGAGATCGGCGGCGAGTTCGTCCGCGCTCGCCCGGTCCTTGAGGGCCGTCGGTGGCGCGTCCGGGTCGGGGGAGGTGTCGCCGCCCGGGATGGAGACCTCCACCGTCCAGTGCAGTGCCGGGTCCTCGACGTTCCCGCGCACGATGCGGGTGAGGGTGACGCCCGGCTGGAGGGTCGTCGTGGTGCGGGTCTCCGGGAGGTCGCCGGGGCCCAGGGGGAGAGTGGTTCGGCTCGATGGATGAGGGTGCGGAATCGCCGACGCGGGCGGGTCCGCGTGGGCCGGCAGTGCGCCCAGCGCTGCGATGATGCCGAGTGCGGCGCCCGTGGCGCTCAGTCTCAGGTTCGTCCGGCTCTTCATCCGACCCGCCTCGTGCCGACCACGGACACCAACCGACGCATGCTGCGCACAAGTATCGACCCGTTCCGGCTCGCGTCAAGAAGCAGTCTGCCAAGATGATGTTCAGACAGTCGGTCGCCATGCTCTCCCCGCCGGTGGCCCGCGAGTTGAGGACGGAGTCAGGCCGCATGACCTCCCTGAGCGGTGGCGAGAACGCCGCCCACCCGTACCGGGTCGACACGAGCAAGCCCCATCCCGCCCGGATGTACGACTACTTCCTCGGCGGCAAGGACAACTACGAGGTCGACCAGCGGGCCGCCGAGGAGTTCATGAAGGCGGCGCCCGAGGTGCGCGAGGGCGTCCTCGCCAACCGGCGCTTCATGCACCGCGCGGTCCGGCACGTGGTGGCCGAGGGCGGCGTCCGTCAGATACTCGACGTGGGCACGGGTCTGCCCACCGAGCCCAACGTCCACCAGATCGCGCGGTCCATCGCCCCGGAGACCCGGGTCGCCTACGTCGACAACGACCCCATCGTCAGTACGCATTCGGCGGCGCTGTCGGACGACCCGGACACCGCCGTCGTCCTGGCCGACCTGCGCGACCCCCGCGCGATCCTCGACCACCCCGAGGTCCGCCAGGTCATCGACCTGGACCGGCCGGTGGCGCTGCTGCTGGTGGCGGTCCTGCACTTCGTCTCCGACGCCGAGGACCCGGCGGGCGTCGTCGCCACTCTGCGCGACGCGCTGCCCGACGGGTCCTACCTGGTGCTGTCCCACGCGACGGGCGACGTCCACGAGGACCGGCGCGCGGACGCGGCGGCCGTCTACAAGAACGCCACCGCGTCCATGAACCTGCGCCGGCACGCCGACGTCCTCGACCTGTTCGGCGACTTCGCGCTGGTCGAACCGGGGCTCGTCCGGGTCACCGACTGGCGCCCGGAGGAGACGCCCCGTCCTGACGCGCCGCCGATCGGCATCTACGGCGGGGTGGCGAGGAAGGGCTCCTGACGGACGGGCAAGCCCAGACGGCCTTCCCGTCCGCTATCCCTTCTGCTCCACCCGCACCCAGTCCACCTCCGCCTGCACTCCCCCGGCCGCGATCCGGTCCACGCTGGACTGCGGCAGCCCCCAGTACGGGCTGGTGACCTTGTTCCAGCCGGCCGGGTAGGCGCCGCCCAGCGCCAGGTTCAGGATCACGTACTGGTCGTGGTCGAAGACCCACTCCCCCCGCGTCGACTCCAGCTTGTTCCGCGTCGTCTCCTGGACCACCCGGTCGTCGACGGAGAACTTCATGCCGGTCGGCGTCCACTCCACCGCGTAGGTGTGCCACTGGTCGGCCCGGCCGCCGCCCGGGTACACCTGACGGGCCCCGATGTTGCCGTCCGCGGAATAGCCGGGGCCGTGCAGGGCGCTGCTGGTCCAGTCGCCGTAGCCGATGTTCTCCATGATGTCGGTCTCGCCGGAGGCCGGCCAGGACACCGACGGGTCGTCCACGTTGCTTCCCAGCATCCAGAAGGCCGGCCAGAAGCCGTCGCCGACCGGCAGCTTCATGCGAGCGCTGACCTTGCCGTAGGTGAAGTCGAACTTGGTGTTGGTGTCGATGCGACCCGAGGTGAAGTCGTAGGTGCCGCCGCCCGCCTTGGTGCAGCCCTTGCAGTGCTTGGCGCGCAGGACCAGGGCGCCGTTCTCCAGGCGGATGTTGTCGGCGGAGTCGACGTACGCCTGGGACTCGCCGTTGACGGAGCCCATCTCCGTGCCGGTGCGTACGACGCGCCACTTGGCCCGGTCGAGGGAGCCGGACGTGAAGTCGTCGAAGAACGTGGTGCGGTACGTGCCCGACTGCTCGCCCGGCAGCGCCGGGTACGCCGCCGACGCGCTGCCTCCCGTGCCCCAGACCTCGAACTCGTAGAGCGAGTATCCGAACTGGGCGGTCGACGGGGCCGGGTTGTAGAAGGAGCGGCGTTCCTTGCCCAGCATGCGGACGTAGCGGCCGGTGGCGGGCTGCGGCAGGCGGACGCTGTCGTGGCGGCCCGTGGCCTCGCCCGGGGACTTCACCTCGGCGCGGCGGGCGGCGACCTCGCTCGCGGAGGGGCGGTACACGGTGCGCCAGGTGCGGTTGTCGTCCGAGACCTGCAGCTCGTAGTCGACCGCGTACGCCGCCTCCCAGTACAGGTCCACGGTGTCGACGACCGAGGTGGCGCCGAGATCGACGGAGACCCAGCGGTCGGCGTTCCAGTCGCTGGACCAGCGGCTCACGTCGGCCTTCAGGTCGGCCGGGCGGCCGCCGTCGGTGACGAACGCCGGTGAGTTGCCCGCGTGCTGGTAGAAGTTGGCGTACGCCGGGTGGTTCAGGGCGAGGTTGGTCCGGGTGGTGGACGCGGGGGCCGGTTCGCCGCCGTAGACCTTGAAGGAGTAGAGGGAGTAGCCGTAGGGGGTGGCCCGTTCGACGCCGCGCATGCGGACGTAGCGGGCGGTGACCTCCTGCGGGTAGGTGTGGGCGGTGACCGACCCGCCGGTGCCGGCCGTCTCCGTGTAGAACGGCGTCCAGTCGGTGCCGTTGCGGGACGCCTCCAGCACGTATCTCTTGCCGTAGGCCGCTTCCCAGTCCAGGGACACGCGGTCGACGCGGATCGTGGCGCCGAGGTCGACGCGGATCCAGGCTCCGTCGGTGAAGTCGCTGGACCAGCGGGTGCCGCCGTCGCCGTCGAAGGCCAGGCCGGGTGCGGTGCCCGCGTTCTCGCTGGCCGAGGCGGTCACCGCGGCGGGGTTCGCGGTGACCGCGGCTGCTGCGCGGTCGGTGTCCCAGGCCGCCGCAGCGGCGGCGGACGGCTCGGCGGCCGCTGGGGTCGTGAGGACCGGGCCCGCCGCCAACAGGGTCAGCGCGGTGAGGGCGGTCAGGAGCGTGCGGGGGGTACGGGATGGCATGGGGGTCTCCTCCGGACGAGTTACTGCCATGTGTGGATGCCATGTACCTGACGTGCACGTGCTCGGCCGTACGGACGGTGCCGGGGTGGGGGCGGGCGCCCCCCAACCCCCCCCCCCCCCGGGGCCGCCCCCGAGCGGGCGCCGATCACCGCCCCGCGGGTGTTTGACCCCGAGTGCCGCCCCCAGCCCCTGAACGGGCGGGCCGGGGGGGCGG